>JAGLFI010000121.1 GCA_023144585.1 Desulfobacula sp.
TTTCCATATTAAAGGAGCGGTAAATGATCATTTCCCGCTCCTTTTTGCTTTCATCAAGGGGTTCAAATTTGAGGGATTCAATCATTTTAAGAGCTTTTTCTTTTGAAGGAATTGCATCAAGGCCCTGTCCTGCGTTTTTTCCGGAAAGTGTATCCAAAACCATTGCATTCCTTGCATCCGTTGAAACGGCAAAGGGGATTTGGTAGTCATAAACCAGCCTGGCACCGGCCAGAATTTCCCTTTCATAAGACCCGATGGAACCGGCCACACAGGTAATGGCCATCAATGCCTGTGCTTTGCAATATACAATCAGATCAATGGCTGAAACATAGTCTTCACCTTTAAACTGGACAATCAGTTCTTCATCCACCCGGATATCTTTTTTTTCATATCCTTTTTTTTCAACCAGAAATTTTTCAAATATCTGTCTGCTGGCCTCAGGCCCCACATTTCTTACGGCTTTTCCGGTGATATAATCGGTGATAATATAATCAAAGTTCATATTAAAGATGTTCCTGTCATTTCAAAAGGTTGTTCTATATCTAATATTTTCAGAATGGTGGGTGCGATATCACCCAGAATACCGTCCTTCATCTTTTCAGTTTTATAATTATTTCCTGCAAGTATCAGCCTTACAGGGTTTAAGGTGTGGGCTGTATGGGGGGAACCATCATTTGCAATCATCTGTTCTGAATTCCCATGATCAGCTGTTACCAACGCAATTCCATTGGTTTCCCATATTGCTTCAACAACTTTTTTTGTACACTTATCCACAGTTTCACATCCTTTGACGGCAGCGTCCAGAATTCCCGTGTGTCCTACCATGTCCATATTGGCAAAATTGAGGATGATAAATTCAAATTTCCCCAATCTGATTTTATCACAAGCGGTTTCAGCCAATTCAAAGGCGCTCATCTGTGGTTTTTCATCATAGGTGGCCACGTCTCTGGGAGAAGGGATCAGTATCCTTTTTTCCTCGTCAAAAATTTTTTCATCACCGCCATTAAAAAAATAGGTGACATGGGCATATTTTTCAGTTTCAGCGATTCGAAGCTGGGGGATCTTATTTTGGCTTAATATCTCCCCGAGAATATTATCCAGATGCTGGGGAGCAAACGCCGCCGGCAGATCAAAGGTTTCATCATACTGTGTCATGCTGACAAAGCCTGCAAGATCAATTCTTTTTTTCCTGGTAAACGCATTAAATTTAAGTTCTGTAAAACCCCTTGTGATCTCTTTAGCCCGATCCGCCCTGAAATTAAAGAAAATAATACCGTCTCTATCGTTAATTGTACCATTTGGGGTATCCTTTGACGGGTGATGGTTTCCAAGAAAAATGGGTTTAACAAACTCATCGGTCTGATCTGCATCATAGGCGGTTTGTATGGCCTTAACAGGGTCTTGCTCAACTATACCCGCAGCTTTTGTAAAAAGGTTGTATGCCTTTTCAACCCTGTCCCACCGTGTATCCCGATCCATAGCCCAGTAACGGCCGACAATGGTGGCGATTTTACCATACTTATGAATATCCAGATAGTTTTGTAGCTGTTGAGTATAATTAATGCCGCTGGTCGGTGAGGTATCCCGGCCGTCAAGTATCGGGTGAATAAAAAGGTTTTTAACACCATTTTGTTTTGCCATGTCAATCAGGGCAAACAGGTGGGAGATATGACTGTGAACACCACCGTCTGACAGCAGTCCCATGAGGTGAAGGCTTTTTCCTGACGTTGAAACCTGAGTCATGATATCTAAAAGTGCCGAGTTCTTAAAAAAGGTTTGGTCTTTAATGGCCTGATTGATTCTTACAAAGTTTTGTAATACTTTCCGACCAGCGCCGATATTCATATGACCGACTTCTGAGTTGCCCATGGTTCCATCAGGAAGGCCGACGGCACTGCCTGAGCACAAAAGCCTGCAGGAGGGGAAATTTTTTAACAAAGAATCCAGAAAGGGAGTGTCAGCCAATGCAAATGCATTTCCTTTTTTTTCATCATTAATACCCCATCCGTCAAGAATCATTAAAATATTGACAGGGTTCGGCTTAGACCTCATCATCACTCTCCTTGGGATTGGTATGCTGCTTTAAATTGTGAAAGATCAATCCTTGGCGCATCAGCCCACAACCCTTCTATATCATAAAAGAATTTTGTTTCGGTTTCAAAAATATGGATAATGACCTCACCATAATCCAGTAATGCCCATTGCCCTTCTTTGACACCTTCAACACCAATGGCTTTTTGCCCCTGGCCTTTTAAGCTTTTGATTAAATGCTGGGCAATGGATGTTACCTGGCGTTGGGAGCTGCCTTCAATAATTATAAGGGTATCTGTATAAGAGGTGAGTTGTTTTACATCAATGGCAGTAATTGATTTTGCCTTTCTCTCAAATGCAGGAATCAGGTATTTTTTCATTTATAGAGTTCCTTTGTTCTAATGATTTTTTCGACATTTGCAGGCACAAGATCCTTTATAGATTCGTTGTTTTTTATCCGTGCCCGGATCATGGTGGATGAAATATCTATTTTGGGTACCTTGCAAATTATTATTTTCTGCTTCTTTTTATGGAAAAAAATATTGTCCTGTTCATGAAAGGTGTACCCTTTTGATATGTTTTCGTCAATAAAAGAGACAATGGCATTATAATTTTTCCACTGCCCTCTCAACATGATGATAATCTGAACGGCTTCAAAAATTTTATCCTTGTGTTTCCAGGTTGTGATATCTAAAAACGCATCGGATCCTATTAAAAGAAAAAATTTGATATCTTGTCCATATTCTTTTTTAAATTCATTGATGGTGTCAATGGTAAAGGAGGGCCCTTTTCTTATTAACTCTTTATCGGATAGCACAAATCCTTCATGATCCTTTAAGCTCTCTTTTACCATTGTAAACCTGTCATTTGCCGGGGCAAGGTTGAGATAGGGTTTGTGGGGCGGTGTTGAAGAAGGGATTAAAAATATTTTTTTTAGCTCATATTTTTTTTTAACATATTCAATAATACCCAGGTGACCATTGTGAAAAGGATTAAAGGTTCCGCCAAAAAGTCCGGCTTTCATTTTTAACTCTTTATAAGCTTGGAAGCTAACAGTTTGACAAGTTCTTTTACCCCTTTTCCTGTTGCTGCAGAAAGCGTGAACACCTGAATGTTTTTCAGGGCATGTTTGAACGCTTCAATCTTTTCCTGCGTATCCGGCAAGTCAATTTTGTTCAATACGACAATCTGAGTTTTTTTTGCCAGAGTTTGACTATATTGAGACAGCTCATTGTTTATCAGGTCAAAAGACTTAAGGGGGAAATCAATGTCTATTTCAAAAGAATCAATCATATGAACCAGGATGCCGGTTCTTTCAATATGTTTTAAAAAACTGATGCCAAGACCGGTTCCTTCATGTGCGCCCTCAATCAGGCCCGGGATGTCAGCCACGGCAAATGGCTCTCCAAAAGGCGGTTCCACCATCCCGAGGATCGGGGTCAGTGTTGTAAAAGGATAATCGGCAATTTTTGGCCGGGCCGCGGATATACTGCTGATAAGCGTTGATTTTCCTGCATTGGGCAAACCAACAAGTCCGACATCGGCAAGAAGTTTCAGCTCCAGTTTCAGTTTTAGCTCAACACCGGGGATACCGGGTTGAGAATGCCTGGGGGCCCGATTGGTGGAAGATGCAAACCGTTTGTTGCCCCGTCCGCCCATGCCACCTTGGGCAAGAATATATTCATCTTCAGTGTCGGTCAGATCAATAATGATTTTATTGGTATCTATATTGGAAACAATGGTTCCCGGGGGAAGGGCGATAATGCAGTGTGAACCGTTTTTGCCATGTTTTTGTTTGCCCTGGCCGGGCTGGCCGTTCTTAGCCTTGAGCAATTTCTGGCGGCGATAATCAAAGAGCGTTCGTTTGCTCTGATTGATTTTCAGGATGACATGACCACCATCACCGCCATCCCCACCATCAGGTCCTCCTCTTTCTATGTAACGTTCCCGCCGGAAGCTTGTGCATCCACGGCCGCCGTCACCGGACTTGACAGTGATAATTGCTTCATCTACAAATTTCACGCTTCATAAACGCTGACTTTTTTTCTGTTACGGCCTTTTCTTTCATAGGTTACAACACCGTCAATTTTGGCAAAAAGGGTATAGTCCTTGCCCAGACCAACATTATTGCCCGGATGAATTTTGGTGCCAACCTGTCTTACAAGAATAGTCCCTGCAAGAATGCTTTCTCCACCAAATTTTTTAACGCCGCGCCTTTGCGCATTGGAATCGCGGCCATTTTTTGTGCTGCCGGCTGCTTTTTTATGTGACATTAGATTTCTCCCTAATATTTAAATCTGGTATCTAAACCGAAATGGATTCTATTTTAATTTCAGTATAATGCTGTCTGTGGCCTTTCATTCTCCTGAAGCCCTTACGACGCTTATACTTGAAGACCAATGTTTTTTTGCCCTTTGCCTGGTCAAGAATGTGTGCTTTGACTAAGGCGTTTTCAACTTTCGGGCTTCCAAGGGTGATGGTTGCACCATCTGAATACATGAGGATGTCATCAAATTCAATCTGAGAACCTTCGGTACCCTCAAGCTTTTCAACTTTCAGGACCTGTTCTTCATGAACCTTGTATTGT
>JAGLFI010000122.1 GCA_023144585.1 Desulfobacula sp.
AATGCCGGCTGGCGGATTGACTATTTTTTTGTAACAAAAGATCTTATCGATAAAGGCGTGGTCACACAAGCCTTTATCGATAATGATGTGTTTGGATCGGATCATTGCCCGGTCGGTCTTTTGATAGAAATATGATTAATTAATTTAATCTTTATACACCAGCTTTCCGCCAATATGCCCTGCAACACCTGCAGCAATCAACATAAGGATGTTTATGCAAAGAAATATCCCAACTTTGGGTGATGATAGAACTTCTGGGTCTATCAGGTACCAGACAAAACATATCACACACGAAACAGTGGTCACTGCAGCTGCCAGAATTTTTAATTTAAAAATCATGGTCAGGGCCCCGTTAAATTTTTTTCCCCATTCAAGAATCCCGGTAAAAATCACAAGAGGAAAGGCAAGGATGACAAAAATAAGGTTAATAAAAGCTACCCTGGAAAGAAGGTCGTAGTCAAATATCCAGGCCAGCAGCCATAGGATGGCTGCTATGGGCAGTATTCCATTTGGCGTATGCACCAAAATCGGATGGGCATGGTACTTAACCAGTAAGGCTAATATTTTTTTGAAACCTGTCTTTTCAATGGCAGGAATGGGGGCCTGACCCTCATCCTTTTTAGAGCTGCCTGAATCGAATTTTACATCATTTTTTCTTTCGGGTTTTTTCCTTTTGGGCATTTTTTCCGATATGGAGGCTTCATCAATTTCTATAAATTTACTTGCGGGTGCTCCGCAAATCGGGCATTTTTCAGGTGGTGTATCACCTCGGTGAATATATTTGCAAACTCTGCATTGCCAAACTTTCATCTATATCTTCCTTTTTAATTATTACCGATCGTCCATTTCTGTAAACACACACTCATCCGGTCCGCAATAGTCGCCGACATATTCTGCTCCGGGCCTGTAAAGGGAAGGTTTGGGAGCTGCCATTGCATATTGTTCTTCAATGACATGGGCTGCCCAGCCACTGACCCTTGAAATAGCAAATAAAGGTGAGAAAAGATCTGTGGTAATACCCATGGCATAGAAAAGGGATGCACTGTAGAAATCTACATTGCTAAAAATTTCCTTGTGTTTTTTTGCTTTAAAGGCAGTCTTTCCTTTTTTTTCAAGTTCTCTTGAAAGATCATACCAAAGGGGCTGATTTGCAATTTGCCCCATTTTCTTGCTCATGGGGGCAAGGATAATGGCACGGGGGTCATCTGTTTGATAAACCGCATGACCAAGCCCCATGATAAGCCCTCCGGAATTCAATAAATCATTGATGTAGGCATCAATCCTATCAACAGAGCCGATTTCTTTTAGCATTTTCATGACTTTGACATTAGCACCGCCGTGAAGGGCGCCTGAAAGAGAACCAATAGCTGCTGCTATGGCTGAATAAATATGGGCCCTTGTTGAAGCCACCTGCCTTGCCGTAAATGTAGATGCATTAAAGGAGTGTTCCGCGTGCAGAACAAGGCTTGTGTCAAAAAAATGGGCTGTTTCAGCATCAGGCTTTTTACCATTGAGCATATATAGAAAATTTTCCGCATGGCTTAAATCATTGTCCGGAGAAATGACTTGTTTCTTGTTTCTGATCCGCTCCCATGCAGCTGTTATGGTGGCGATTCCCGCAATAAGATTCTCGGCACTGAACAATATGTTTTCAATTCCAGGTTCCCCAATGGTTTGATCATTTTGAATCAACAAGGGTGTTGCCATTTGCAGGACATCCATGGGATTCATGTCTGAAGGAAGGATTTTAAGAAAAGAAAAAATATTTTCAGGAATTTGTCTTTTTTGTTTCAGACTTTGTTGAAAATTTTCCAATTCCTGTTTTTTGGGAAGTCTTTCGTACAATAAAAGAAAACAGACTTCTTCAAAGCTTACATTTTGAGCCAAATCTTCAATTAGGAAACCTCGATAGATCAGTTTTCTTTCTTTTCCACGGACATCACAAATTTTTGAACTAGCCACATCAACGCCACGAAGGCCGGTATTCATAACAGGTAATATACATTCATCCATGAGGTTCTCCTTAAAAATTAAAAGATTTTTTCAGGGGGTCTTCTTTCAGGAACATCTTTTGACTCGACTTCATTGTTATGGAGTGCTTTAGAAATGTAAAGGCCGCAAAAGCAGGCCCCGTATTTTTTAAGGTCCGGTTTCCGGTATTCACAGGGGCAGATAATGTCTTTGTCATTTTCCCTGTCGCCACAGGCAAGCCTGCAGGGGCAGACCATATATCCATATCGATCTTTATTGAAAACAAGACCCTCAAGAAGTTCAAACACCAGGTCCTTATCTTTATTAAAGTAAATCCCTTTTGCTTCCTGGGATTTTTTTAATGCTGTATAGAGCTGTTCAAGTTTCATCTTTAATTCCTAAAGCCTCCTTGATTAGTTTCTCTTTATATCCGACAATGACAGTGTCATTAATTTTAACAGTGGGAAAAGAGCACCGGGGATTCATTGCTCTAATATTTGCCAGAATGGCTTTTCGTTCGACTCCTTCCAGGTCATCCACCTCGATGTAATCATATTCTACATTACACTCGGAAAGAAGTCGTTTGGTTGATTTGCAGTGGCTGCAGGTACTTAATGCATATAATATCGTTTTATTTTCTGCCATATAACTCTCCTTTGAAAACATTAATTTAAGATAATAGACTTTGCACGATTTGTGCCAGATTTACAAGATTAAAGTAAAATTGAATTGATTGAGTTTCAAAGCTCCACAGATTTAAAATTTGTATGGTCTGATTTTTGCAACTTAAAAGTTTATGAAAAAATTATTTTTTGATACAGCTTTGCTAATCCACAATTGAATGATATTCTTGGCAAAGCTTAAGCAGGCTCTAAATCAAAAAAGGAGAAAATGAATGAGTCAGTGGTATTGTTCTGTTTGTTATGAGATATTTAACAGTGAAAATAAACCCGGCATATGTGAGGTTTGTCATGCAGACGATAGAATGATTATGAATATGGAAGATGTCCCCCAATCCCTCGACCAGGTCAGGGATCTGGCCAGGAAAAAGCTCAAGGGAATCTGTGCGGCATATCCAGCATGTGACGGCAACTTTGATAGAATATGCCAGCGTGAAGCATATGGAAAACCCATCGGGCTTGGTGGTGTCGGCCAGGGACACTCTTTCAGGGCAAATGTTAAATCTCTTACAGACATTCAATTAAATATGTCGATATTGGGAGATCATTTTGACCCGGATACTTCCTGTTCTTTTCTGGGAATTGATCTTGAATTTCCGGTGCTGGCCTCGTCTACAGCAGGGGCCCAGAAATATAATGATGCACTGGATGAAACCATGTTCTGCACATCAGTGTTAAGAGGATCAAAAGAAGCGGGCACCATCGGATTTCGGGGAGATACCTGGTTTTATACACCCGAGGACAACCCGTCTTTAAATGCCATGAAAGCCTGTGACGGGTATGGTATTCCCATATTCAAACCAAGGGCCCAGGATGTCTTAAGACAGCTGATTGAGAAAGCTGAAAAATTAGGCTGCAAAGCCGTTGGTATTGATCTGGATGGTTGCGGGTCAACTATTATGACATTGCATGGGCAGCCGGTATTTAAAAAGAACGTCAAAGATATTGAAGAACTGGTGAAATTCACAACGCTGCCCTTTATTGCCAAGGGTATCATGATCCCGGATGAAGCACAAAAATGTGTAGATGCTGGTGTCAGTGCCATTGCCATATCCAACCACGGGGGCCGAGTTTTGGATTCAACTCCTGGTGTTGCCACCCTGCTGCCGTTGATCAGGAAGAAACTTGGGAATTCTGTTACGATTACAGCGGATGGTGGAGTGAGAACCGGGTATGATGTGTTGAAAATGCTGGCACTGGGTGCAGATGCAGTCCTTTTGGGAAGGGATATTATCCGGGCGGCGGTTGGTGCGGGAACTCTGGGAGTGAAACTGCACCTTGAACATATTAAAAAAACTTTGAAAAAAGCCATGTTTATGACGGGAACAAAGACCATCAAGATGGCTGATTCAAAAATTTTATTCAAACATAATTAGATAAAGGAGGAGTAATGGGAAAAGTTTTAATTGTATACGCATCAAGGTCTGACGAGACAAAAGGGATTGCTGAATTGATCGCAGAGGGTGTGCGTATATCCGGACATGATGCTGATGTTAAAAAAATCAGCAAGATTAAAAGTGAAGAAGATTTAAAAGGGTATGATGGATATGTATTTGGCTCGGCAACCTATCATGGCGAAATGATTACATCCATGAAACAGATTCTGTTTATTGCAGAACGAGCAGAGCTGAAAGATAAACCCGGTGGCGCTTTTGGTGCGTATGGCTGGAGTGGTGAGGCACCGGGAAGAATATTTGAGACTATGGAAAATATTTATGGCATGAAAATGGTGTCCGGTCCTCTGATGCTCAAAGCAAGTTGGGTAGAAGGGGGAATAAAGGCAGCCCAGGAATATGGAAAAAGTATTACCGCAATGATTTAGGATATCTTTATGAATGAAAACAATTTGATATTGGTATGTTCAAAGTGCAAAGCAAAAAACAGGCTGCCAATATCACGGATAGATGAAGCACCCAAATGCGGGAAATGTGGAACATT
>JAGLFI010000123.1 GCA_023144585.1 Desulfobacula sp.
TTCACCATTTCTTTCAAGAGTAATTTCATCACCGACATTGATTCCGGATGCATCTTCCTTGTCTGCATCCAGCATTACAGGAACCGGCCAGAAAGTACCGTCAGCAAGAAGGAAATCTTCAGAAACGCTTTTCCAGTCCGCTTTGGTCATAAACCCGTTAAGAGGGCTGAAACCACCGATACCCAGCATGATCAAATCACCTTTAACCTGAGAAGAAATTTCAATTTTTTTGAGTCCGGCTGCTTTTTTAAGTTCTGCTTCAAGTTCTGCGCCTTCAAGCTTGCAAATTACGAGTCCTTTTCCACCATGAGGTGCTACTAATTTAGACATATACTTCATTCTCCTTGTTAATATATTAACCACTTTTAATAAATGTTTATCCAAACACTTATCTAAATTTTAAACTAAAAAATCTTGTAAGATTTAATGATGATTGACAAATTTGTCAAGAATTTTATTAATTTATCTGTAAAATTTCGGCAATTTCATCCATTGAATTCACATTAAAATCTGCTGTAAGCCCAGAATTTTTAAATCCTGCAAACCTTACCCTTGCACTGGCTGCTGCCTGCCGGTCATAATCAGAATCCCCGATAAAAAGAATTTCATCCGAATGAAGATCAAGCTTTCCCATTATTAAAAACAACTGCTCCGGATCCGGCTTTGGTTTTTTGACTTTTGCTGCCGTCACCACCACTTCAAAATAGTCTTCCAAATGAAAATCCAGGAGTACCTTTTCCATGGTATTGGTCCGGTTAGTGGCGATTCCCCTGATATATCCGTTACTTTTTAGTTTTATTAGAAGTTTTATGAGGCCCTTTTCCATGATCATATACTTGATAAATTTTTTATATCCGATGTTTTTAAGACTATCATATATAGTCGACAGATCATCCATTTCCGGGAAAAGATAGTCAATGGCAGCTGTTACCGTCATCATATGGACATTGATAAACTGCTCTTCAGTCAAAACAGGCTTACCAAAAGTTTCTAATACTTCATCATAATATTTTTTGTTGGCCGTGGCCGTGTCAAACATGACACCGTCACAATCAAACACCACTGCTTTGATTTTTGAAATATCCATAATTATTTTAGTAAAAAAAGTCCTGTAACTTAAGATTTTGATTCTGGTTTTGATTCTGGTTTTTTAAAAAAAACAGCATATACCCTTATGGTGAGTGTAGGCCGGTACCGGCTGTCGGTTTTAAGGGTCAGCACATCAAAAAAATTATCTGCTTTATCTGATGTACTTTTAATCTTTACCTGCCAAAATTTTTCATCTGCTTTCGGCTCAATAAGCTGTGCTTTAATATTTGTATTGATCTTTTGTTTTATCTTTATAATTGAAAACTTGTACTTTTCAGAAGGAGTTATGGTCACAACGGATTCCAGAGTATCCCCAGGATTTCCGTCCAGGTAGACCGATACAGGATTAATCTCCACAACTTTCTCAACCGGCCCTGTGACAACCAGATTAAATTTTCTTTTTTGAGGATCATCGGTTTTTACCAGAATGACTTTTTTCATGGTCTTTCCGCCATATCCATTGGTTTTAAAGCTCAATTTTATTTTTCCTTCCCCGCCCGGAGGAATTTCCCTGTCAAAAGAGTGCTTGTCACAGCCTCAGGGAGGCAGAACATCTTGGATATGAAGCAGGGCATCACCTTTATTTTTAATGACAAACTTATGAAGCACATGAACCCCTTCCGGTACTGATTCAAATACAAAAACCGGATGCTCAATTTTAACTTCGGGCTTCACCTTTGGTTTAACTTCCAGCTTAACTTTTTCCTGCGCAATGCCCTGGTGAGCCAGGCAAAACACAAGAAACAATATTACTATGATGCTATTTGTCTTTTTCATTATACCTACATTTTACTCTAAATAATTAAAATTCAAACTTTGTGAACAAACTACAATGATCCTCTGCTTATTTCAAATTTGATCCTTATTAATCTTTTTTAAATAAACTTTTTAGCCCTTCTGTGGCTGATTTAACGCCTTCTGTTGCTGAATCGGCTGCTTTTTTGGCCGTGTCCCCTCCTGTTTGAAGTCCTGATACATCAAGAGGTGTTGCGCCATTTTTCTCTTTTCCAATGTCTTTTAAATGGATATTCGGCAACGGTGCTGTAATCTCTTTCCCTCCCAGGGCTGCCATAGTCAGATGCACCTTTCCATCTTTCACAATCACGTTATTGATAACAATTTTTTTCCCTTGCTTATCTCCATCCGAACTTGCCTGGCCTTTAGATTTTTTCTCTGCTTTTGCACTTGTCTGAACATTTTTCAAAATTGCTTGAAAATTATCAGATCCTGATATTTTCTCATAGGTGATTTCAGGGGCAATAATTTCAATCTTATTGATAACAATAGGATTTTTAGTGATGGACCCTTCATCTATATCCACATAGATAGATCCCACTTTACATTGCCTGATCTGTTTGAAATCCTTTGGGATTGCCTAAAAGAAATCCTTTTATTTTTGCTTCACCGAAAAAAATAGATATACTCACATCTGCCACTTCAACATTTGTCTTTGTAATTTTAGGTCCAACAGTATTCACTGTCTTTTTGACCAGAGGCCCCAGATTGGAAAGTGTAAAAAAAACCAAAGCTGCCATCACCACAATGATAACAATACCTGCTATTCATAATTTTTTCATGATTTGCTCCCTCTTTTATTTATACTCACATTTTAAAAAGCTGTTCATTAATCATTGTACAGATCCCTTTATCCTGTTCTATTCTTTTCCCATCAATGGTCAACACCTTAACCGCCCCTATTAACGCATTTGTTAATATAATATTGGGAAATGAATAAAATGTCTCTTTGGGTATCATTTTTTTTTGGATATCATACCCCTTTTCCGACAATATCGTCAATACAGATTTCAGTGTCACACCGTCCAGAACATGATCGGATTCAGGAATTATCACTGTTTTGTTCTTTATTGCAAGGATACTTGCCGTATTTGTCTCCGAAATGGTGAGATCGGGATTTAAAATAATGGCTTCGTCCGCATCATGCGCTTTGGCAAACCGGCCTGCCTGGTCAGAATAAAGGTAGTTCAACGTTTTATAATCGGCTATTGGCGATTGCCTGGGATACGGGTAAGTGACAAGATCCAACCCCTTTTTATCAAGCATTTCAAGTCTGTGGGTATACGTATCTGCAAAAGCCGCTAAAAACACTTTCTTGCCACACTCCTGTTCATCTTTTGATACCAATAGTTTAATGGCAAGTAATTTGTCCTGAAACTTATTTTCCCTTATTAAAAGTTGAATCACATCTTTCCAGGTAATATCAGGCGGTGTGTCAAAAAAAAGGTTTTCCCAGGCCCTGTTCAGGCGAGACACATGATCTTCCAGGCGAAATATGATACTTTTCTCCACTCGAATGGTTTCAAAAAGACCTGCCCCGTATTGGAATCCCATGCTTGTGGCAGATACCCTGGCTTGATCCTGATCAATGATTTTCCCGTCCACCCAGGCTTTCACCCTGTCAGCACTGTCTTTTTTTGAAGCATTGGAAAGCGATTCCATCAATGTTTTTCCTTTATCAAGGGTTTCCTGGTATTCTTTTTCCGGGTCTGAATCATACACAATACCGCCGCCCACCGAAAAAAAGACCCTATGATTGGATATGGTGGCTGTCCGGATGGCAATGGAGAGATCCATGGTATCATGGAAACTGATATAGCCGATGGAACCGGTATAGACATGCCGCTTCACAGGTTCCAGTTCATCAATGATTTCCATGGAACGAATCTTGGGGCAGCCGGTGATGGAACCTCCCGGAAAGGTAGCTTTTAAAAGGTCGACTGACGTTTTATCATCTTCAAGTTCACCTTCCACAATGGAAACCAGATGAAAAACATTTTCATAGGACTCAAGACGTTTGTGTTCTTTGACAATAACAGATCCGTGTTTGGTTGCCCTTGAAAGATCGTTTCGCATCAAATCCACAATCATGGTCAGCTCGGCATCATCTTTTTTACTCCGGGTGAGTTTTACCCCGTTTTCCCGGTCCTGTTCTGGTGTGTTTCCCCGTGCAATGGTGCCTTTTATGGGTCTTGTTTCAACATATCTGCCATCCTGTTTAATAAATCTTTCAGGAGAGGTGGACACAATCGTATGGTCATTGGCATGGATATAACTGAAAAAAGAGGCAGGATTTCGTTCAAACAAATCCAGAAACAATGAATAGCTATCTCCCGAAAACCCGGCTTCAAACCGCTGGGAAAGATTGGCCTGATAAATATCACCGGCCCTTAAATAATCAATGATTTTATTGACCGAAGTGATATACTCAGGTTTAGACAAACTTGATTTAAACCCTGAATTGTCTATGGAAAAAGATTTTCTTTTAACATTTTTTTTGATTCTGTCAAAGAAAAACCGTTTAATGTTTTGAACCGTCTCATCTGTCTGTTTAAGCGCTGCATCATCAGACAGCACAGGAATACAAAGCCGGGTTATATCTGTCTCTTTATCCTGGACAAGAACGATGGAAGGTGCATACAAGCATAAGTCCGGCAGAAAGGTGTCCATGCAGGTTCTGGGAAGTTTTTCAATCCGG
>JAGLFI010000124.1 GCA_023144585.1 Desulfobacula sp.
GCCAATATGGAACTTGATAAAAAAAGCAATATCCTCAAAGCAGCTAACCTGATCGGTCATGAAAAGCCCTCTAAAAATAAAATAAATGAGCTTTATGATACCCATATAAAAAAAGTCCTGGTCGATGAGCAAGGCAAAATCATTGAAAGCCATACCCCGAATTCTTTCAACCTCTACCTTTTTCAAGAGGATGACCAGGAAGATGCATTAATAAAAGGCTATATCCTTCCCATCAATACCCGGGGATTATGGGGGAAAATACAAGGGTATCTTGCCTTTGAAAATGACTGGCAGACCATATCAGGGTTTTCAGTTTTCAGCCATTCGGAAACCCCGGGGTTAGGCGGTGAAATAGAGAGTGCATGGTTTCAGAAAAACTTTAAAGGCAAAAAAATATTAAACTCCCAGAACAATTTTGTTTCCGTGGGCATTGCCAAAGGGAAAGTATCAAACCTTCCCAAAGACGAACAATCCCATTATGTGGATGGAATTTCAGGAGCGACCTTGACCGGCAGATATCTTTCACAAGGCATAAAAAAGACCCTGATCAAGTATGATTCCGTATCCATTATATTCAGGTAGAAACAGCTTAAAGCAAAAAAAATGAGCCCTAATAATGATACTGATCAAAAGGATAGGAAATAAACGAAAAGGATAGGATTCATCATGTCCGAAAAAAAATCAAACTATATAGAGATTGTAACCCGCGGCATCTGGACGGAAAACCCAGTTGCCTACCAGGTATTGGGAATTTGTTCCGCACTGGCTGTCACGGTAAAAATGTCCACTTCCATCGTCATTGGCATTGCCCTGACAATAGTAACTGCTTTTTCCAGCCTGATCATATCTTCTCTAAGGAAAAGAATCCCATCCAATATCAGAATCATTGTAGAGCTCGCTATTATCTCTTCCCTTGTCATTGTCACCGACCAGATATTGAAAACTTTTTTTTATGATATTTCAAAACAATTGTCTATCTTTGTCGGTCTGATCATCACCAATTGTATTGTCCTTGGAAGGGCAGAAGCCTTTGCCCTTGCCAACAAACCTCTGGAGTCTTTTTTTGACGGTATTGGAAACGGGCTGGGTTACAGCCTGGTACTGGTTACAGTGGCTTTTTTAAGAGAGCTTTTAGGATCGGGAAAATTTTTTGGGTTCAATGTTATCCCGCAATTTATTTTCGATGCCGGATACCAGAACATGGGACTGATGGTGCTGGCGCCCAGGGCTTTTTTCATTATCGGGTTGCTGGTCTGGCTGAAAAACAGTTTACCCGGAATATCCAAGGAAGAAAGGTAGGAAGTGCACATGGGCGATCTATTAAGTCTGTTTATTAATTCTGTATTTATCGGTAATATCCTTCTGGCCTATTTTCTGGGCATGTGTTCCTTTATCGCTGTCTCAAAGAATATCGAGACAGCGATTGGTTTGGGATTTGCCGTCATCTTTGTTCTGACCGTGACAAGCCCTGTCAACTGGATCATCTATCACGGATTGCTTGCCCCGGGCGCATTGTCCTGGGCAGGATTCTCTGACCTTGATTTAAGTTTTCTAAAATTCATCACCTTTATCGCCGTCATTGCCGCTATTGTCCAGGCTGTTGAAATGATTATTGATAAATACTCGCCCCTGCTTTATGCAACCCTGGGGGTATTTTTACCATTGATCGCCGTTAACTGTGCCATTCTTGGAACTTCCCTGTTCATAGTGGAAAGAAACTATACATTTATCGAATCCATTATATTTGGCGCAGGCTCCGGAACCGGCTGGATGCTGGCCATTGTATCCATGGCGGCCATAAGAAAGAAAACCCAGTATGTGGATATCCCCAAAGGGCTTGAAGGATTTGGTATCACGATGATTATAGCGGGTCTCATGGCCATGACATTTATGATGTTTTCCGGGATCACCCTTGAAAATGTTTAAGGAGAACTAAAATTGTTATACATCTTAAGCATATTGGTTTTTTCAGGGGTAATTTTGATCCTGGTCACAGTGCTCCTCTTTGTTGAATCAAAGGTTACCACCAAGGGTGAATTTGAGATCACAATTAATGGAAATAAAGATAAAATACTGAAGATTTCCGGCAACCCCTCCCTCTTATCGGCTTTATCGCAAAAGGATATTTTCCTGCCCTCTGCCTGTGGCGGCTCAGGCTCATGCGGCATGTGCAAGTGTGAAGTCATTGAAGGCGGCGGCAGTATCCTGCCCACAGAACTTGCCCATTTGTCACGAAAAGATAAACTTGCCAACAAGCGTTTGTCATGCCAGCTTAAAGTAAAAAACAACCTGGAAATTAAAATCCCTGAATCCATATTCGGAATAAAAAAAATTGATGCCGTTGTGGTATCCAATCATAATGTTGCCACCTTTATCAAAGAGCTGGTCATCAGGCCTGCAACCCCCATTGATTTCAAAGCCGGTGCCTATATCCAGATTGATATACCTGAATATGATCTGATTTTTAAAGATTTTCTTATCGAAAGCAAATATGTCAGTGAATGGAAAAAATATAATTTTCTGAAACTCACCGCAAAGGGAATTAAAATGGGGTTTCGAGCATACTCTCTTGCCAATCCACCCCATGATAATGAGATTATGATGATGAACGTCAGAATCGCAACCCCACCGCCGGGTACGCAAGGCCTCCCGCCGGGATTCGGATCTTCCTATATTTTTGGCCTTAAGCCCGGGGACAAGGTTGACATCAGCGGGCCCTACGGGGATTTTATGGCCAGGGATACGAATAATGAAATGTGTTTTGTTGGTGGTGGTGCGGGAATGGCTCCTTTAAGAAGCCATATCCTCCATCAGCTGGACGGGATCAATTCAAAGCGGAAGATCTCTTTCTGGTATGGTGCCAGATCTAAAAAAGAGATGTTTTATGACGATATTTTCAGAGATCTTGACAAAAGATATGAAAACTTTACTTATCATATCGCCCTTTCAAACCCTGACGAAAAAGACCACTGGGATGGCCTGACCGGTTTCATCCACACCCATCTTTGTGATGCCTATCTTTGCAAACATGAAGATCCCACAGAAATAGAATTCTACCTTTGCGGCCCGCCCCCCATGATCAATGCCATTATCAACGGGCTGTATGACCTCGGGGTCGAAGACGATATGATCTTTTATGATAAGTTTTAAATACTTATCTGAGATCCCGTCCATCTCCCCTATTTTTTTGAAAAATAGGGGTTTTTACTTATTGTTTTTTCACACGGCCTTAGATAAGTAGACAAAGCACTTGTAAAATTGTTTTATTTTAAATATCGCGGGTTGCGAAAATTGCAACCGACAAAGCGGAGCCGTGTCCGGCACTTCAATCAAAGATCAAGCGGACTCTTTAATTCCTTGATCGTCCTGGACTTGATGGTATAGGTATAGATCATGGTTGTCCTGACATCGCTATGCCCTAAAAGCTCCTGGATAGTACGGATATCATAATTTGCCTGCAACAGATGACTTGCAAAACTGTGACGAAATGTATATGCCGATGCTCTTTTAAGAATTTTAGATTTCCCAACACCACGTTTTATAGCCTTTTGAACATGCGTCTCATGAAGATGATACCGCCGGTATTCATTGGTCTCAGAAACAAATGTCAACTCTTTGGCGGGGAAAAACCACTACCAGATCAATTCTTTGGGGACATTGTTACGTGTGACCTTTAGGTTATATTTTTTTTCAAGCCTGTCGGGCACAAACACACCGGAATACTCATCTTTCAGATCGGTATCATGTAAAAAAATTACTCGTTTAATCTGACTTTTCAAATCATCACGGATAGATTCCGGAAGCGGAACTATTCTATCCTTTTTTCCTCTACCATCATGTATCGTTAGTACATGATGATCAAAATTAAAATTATGAATTCTCAGTTTCATGCATTCTCCCAATCTAAGGCCGCACCCGTACAAAAGCTTCACTACAAGATCATAAGGATAATGTAAATTTTCAAGGATGCGATCAATCTCTTTTCTGGAAAGAACAACCGGGATATAGAGCTTTCTTTTAGCCCGGACAACACCATCTATTTTTCCAAATTCTTTTTTCAATACATGCCTGCAAAAGAACAACAACCCATTAAAGGCCTGATTCTGGAAAGATGCCGATACTTTTTTCTTTACAGCAAGAAATGTTAAAAATGCCTTAACATCCTCAGATGTTAAAGACTCCGGTAGTTTGCTTTTTTCCCTTCAATTTTTTCAAAAAAAGCAACAAACTCTTTGTATCAGTATAAAAATGTGTGTATTTCCTGCAAAAATCCAGATAAAATCGAAGCCATTTTTTACAATGGCGATATTGATCCGGTGCAATATCGCTGTTCATCAACAGTAGATTATATTTTTTTTGAAGTGCCCCAGATACTTTGATCATGATATCAAATTTTGATAATGTTCAAATTAGAGTGTTATCCAGTTAGTATTTTTAGACTTGACTTCTTTTTCATTATCAAACTATAAAAATCTTGCAAGATACACAGAACTACACAACTACAGCAATTCTCGGTGACTATTTTTTTCTATGAATCAGTAGGGTTTCCATTAAAAGTTAA
>JAGLFI010000125.1 GCA_023144585.1 Desulfobacula sp.
ATGAAAAATATTACGTTTCAAAACCCGGCGCTTACCCGGGACCTTTTTGGACATCATAACAATAACCTGAATAAAATCTGTAAGGCGTTTGAAGTTACCATCAACACCCGGGGTAACTCGCTATTGGTCAGCGGCAAACCTGAAGACATAAATCTTGTTGAAAAACTGATCACCCAGCTGTATCATCTTTTAGAAGAGCACTGCTCATTTGAAGAAGCCGATATTGATGCAGCGATCAATACCATAAAAAACAATAATAACTCCCATTTAAAAAACATATTCCAGACCACAGTATTTAAAACGGATAGAAACAAAGTCATCACCCCCCGGAATCCTTCCCAGCAACACTATGTTAAAGCCATCCAAAAAAATGATATTCTTATTTCCATCGGCCCTGCAGGGACGGGGAAAACCTATCTTGCCATGGCCATGGCAATGGCTGCATTCTCAAAAGGAGAAGTAAAGAAAATTATATTGGCAAGACCGGCTGTTGAAGCAGGAGAAGCCCTGGGCTTTTTACCCGGAGACCTGGCCCAGAAGATCAATCCATACCTGCGGCCTTTATATGATGCCCTTTATGACATGATGGACTTTGAAAAAGCAAAAGCACTTATTGAACAAAATACCATTGAAATAGCCCCCCTTGCCTTTATGCGGGGCAGAACATTAAACAATGCTTTTATTATTCTGGATGAAGCGCAAAACACAACATCAGAACAAATGAAGATGTTTTTAACACGAATCGGCTATGGATCAAAAGCCATTATCACCGGGGATATTACGCAGGTGGACCTTCCGGCAGGAAAGAAATCCGGTCTGATTGAAGCCAAAAATATTTTAACTAATATAAAAGGGATTGAATTTATTTATTTTTCAAAGAATGATGTTGTCCGGCATAAACTTGTATCAAACATTATAGATGCCTATGAAAAAAAGCAAAAACGAAAATAATCTCAAACAGATAAAAGAATTCTTATTGACATCACCTTCTGTATTGTGGCTGATGCTGATTCTTATCACTGTACTCTTTACCATCACCTACTACCCGAAACAAAGCAAGACTTCTTATTCTTATAATATCGGGGATGTTGCAAAAAGAGACATCAAAGCACCCAAAAATTTCTTTGTTGAAGATAAAGAAGCCACAGATCTAAAAACCAGTGAAGTGAAAGACTCTGTAAAAAATGTATATGATTTCGATGCCAACCTGTTAAAAAAAACCGCTTCCGACATTGATGCTGCAATGAAAATTCCCCGGGAATTATTTAAAAAAGCAGAGGAACAGAACCTGGAACCGGATCCGACATTTGCCATGGTTTTAGATACCAAATCTGAATTTGAAGAAAAACTGGGTATTGAAATCAGCAAAGGCGTTTATTCCATTCTATACAAACATCAATTTTCTTCTGATATTACCCTGGATATTGTAACCATTGTTGACAAAATTCTTACAAATGGGATTGTAGCAAATAAAGAAATTCTATTGAAAGAAGCCCATAAGGGAATTATTCTTCGAACCATAGGCTCCAAAGAAGAGAGGACTGTCAATAATTTGAAAGTCTTTTATGGTCCGGATCAGGCAAAAACCATGGTTCGAATCGAAGGCCAACCCATATTAAAGGATATCAACTATAATCTTTCCAACCTGATCGTTGATCTGTGCCAAAAATTACTGCAACCCAATATTACCCTAAACAAGCATGAAACACAAAAAAGGATACAAAAAGCTGAAGCCCAGATTAAACCGATTCTGTATAAAATCAAAGCTGGTGAAATGATTTTAAGGGAAGGCGAACGGGTAGATAAGGTACAGCAAATAAAGCTTGTTGCTCTTCAGGAACAGGCAGAAGAAAAGGATATTTTCATTTCCAGTACAGGGATCGCCTTAATCACTTTTCTTTCCATCCTGGTGGTTTATCTTCTCTTCTTAAAAGATCACAAAAAACTACAAACAGCCCATAATAAACATATCCTCTTTCTGGCTTTAGGACTTGTCTTGTATCTTACTTTTGCCAAATTTTCAACTTATATTGCCCAGTCGACAGACCCTAATGCATCATGGGATTTCTCCTCTTTATCATTTTTCATGATTATCCCCATCCCGGCAGCAGCCATGCTGACCTGTCTGTTCCTGGGATTTGACATTGCTGTTTTTTTCACCATTATTCTCTCTTTGCTGACAAGCCTTGCATTTTCAGGTAGTTTTGAGGTTTTCTTCTTTTTCTTTTTATCGAGTATTACAGCTGCCTATTGGATTAAAGAGCGGCAGAAGAGAAAAATTTTTATCATAGCCGGTTTCAAACTTGCGGCTTTCAATGTTGTTCTGGCGCTTTCCATTGGATTCTATTCCCTTGCCCAACCCGATGTTATCATTCTTGCAAAAGAAGTGGTCCTGGCTTTTTGCGGTGGTCTTTTTGCAGCCACCTTTACCATTGGGTTCACCCCGCTGATTGAAATTATCTTTGATTATACAACTGATTCAAAACTGCTGGAATTTTCAAACCTTGATCAACCTCTGATTAAAAAACTAATGATTGAAGCCCCAGGTACATATAATCACAGTGTCATTGTTGCCACCCTGGCAGAAGCTGCTGCATCGGCCATAGAGGCCAGCAGTCTTAAAGCAAAGGTAATGGGATATTACCATGATATTGGAAAGCTGGGTAAAACATTATACTTTATTGAGAATCAGGCAGACGGCAGGAACAGGCATGATAAGCTCTCTCCTTCCATGTCGGCTCTTATTTTAATCGGGCATGTCAAAAAAGGTGTCGAGCTTGCCAGAAAGAATAAATTAGGAAATGAAATTATTGAAGGGATCATTCAACATCATGGCACATCCCTGATCAAATATTTTTATCAAAAAAGTCTCAACAGTGGCAATGGAACAGTAAATGAAGAGGATTTCAGATACCCGGGACCTAAGCCCCAGACAAGGGAAGCCGGCATTGTCATGCTGGCAGATGTTGTGGAAGCTGCGGTTCGAGCACTGGAACGTCCTACCCCTGCAAGAATCCAGGGCCGGGTCAAAGAACTGATTAACGATATTTTTGCAGATGGTCAGCTGGAAGAATGTGAACTGACCTTAAAAGATCTTCACCAGATTGCAAAAAGCTTTAATAATATTTTAACCAGTATTTATCACAGCCGGATAGAATACCCAGACAAGTCACCGGGAAAAGTATCGGGGAAATCCCCGGGAAAAAATCAGGAAAAAAAGAATGGGACATCTAAAGATACTGATCGACAATCAGCAAAAAAAGAAAATTCCAACGGACACAATCCGCAAAAAGACAAAACAGATCTTAAACGCCTTGGGTTGTGATGCCCATGAAATATCCATTGTGATGACTGATAATGATCAGATTCAACAGCTCAACAAGACATACCGCAAAAAAAACAAACCGACAAATGTTTTGGCATTCCCCATGCAGGAAGGCCAATTTGCCGATATAACGCCTGGTCTTCTCGGAGATGTTGTCATCTCTTGCGAAACGGCTCAACAAGAGGCGGATGAGGCAAACATTACTCTTTTAGAAAGAATATCTCAGCTTCTGATCCATGGCATCTTGCATTTAATGGGATTTGATCATGAAACAAGTCAGAAAGATGCCCAAAAAATGGAAAACAAAGGTCTTGAACTGTTAAGAATAATTGAAACCAATAAAGAATTGAATGTTATTTAAAATAGTGAAGGAGGCAAACAAATGGCCCAGCTTGCTGTAAATGTAGATCATGTGGCAACTTTAAGAAATGCCCGGGGAATTAACTATCCAGAACCGGTTACAGCCGCTGTTGCTGCCGAGACTGCAGGTGCTGACGGAATCGTTGTTCATTTAAGAGAAGACCGCCGCCATATAAACGAAAGAGATGTCAGGCTGTTAAGAAAAATCGTACAATCAAAACTCATACTGGAAATGGCTGCAACAACTGAAATGTTAGGGATTGCACTTGATATAAAACCGGACTGTGTCACCCTTGTTCCTGAAAAAAGAGAGGAGTTAACCACAGAAGGAGGTCTGGATCTGATTACCCATCAAAACCATGTCAGGGAAGCTGTAGCAACTTTAAAAAATGCCGGAATTGATGTTTGCATTTTTATAGACCCGGATCTTGACCAGATTAAAGTTGCCCATAAAATTGATGCGGATATGATTGAAATCCATACTGGTGCTTTTTGCGATGCAACAACGCGTGTACAGAAACAAAGAGAATTTTTTAGAATTGTTGATGCGGCAAAAATCGGAACCAAATTAAAACTTGAAGTAAACGCGGGCCATGGAATCTGTTATAATACGATTAAAGCTTTTAAGGGGCTTTCTGAAATCAGTGAATTCAGCATCGGGCACAGTATTATTGCAAGAGCAATATTGACCGGTATGGACCAGGCTGTAAGAGATATGAAACAATTAATTTTAGCACTTTGATATTGCGAAAAAACATTGTATAATGGCAGCCTATCAACCTTAAAATCTTAAAACCTTTAAATTTGCAAAAGGCTCATGACACATCAGAAAACCATACTGATCATTGATGA
>JAGLFI010000126.1 GCA_023144585.1 Desulfobacula sp.
TTATTGTGAAAGAATACCAGGATTTCCCGAGCAATTTTCGATCCAAAGGAACCCTGGCAGATTATCTGATCAAAGGTCATGTGCTGGGGATTGAAGATCTGGATACAAGGGCCCTGGTCCGCCATATCCGAAAATCCGGTGCCATGCGGGCCGTCATATCCACCTCGGATCTTGATCCCGACTCCCTGGTTCAAAAGGCCAAACAGATTCCTTCCATGCAGGGCAGCGACCTTGTGGGCTATGTCACCACAAAAAAACCTTATTTCTGGAAATACAACCAGCCGGACTATGTTGATACCGACAAATTACAAGACCCTTTAATTTGGCGTTTCAAAGGCAAGCAACATTCTGTTGTGGCCCTTGATTTCGGCCTGAAATACAATATTATCCGGTGCCTTGAAAAATCAGGGTGTGAAGTTCTTGTGGTCCCGGCAACGACAGATGCGAATACCATTAAACATCTAAAACCCGAAGGTATTTTCCTGTCCAATGGCCCGGGAGACCCTGAACCTGTGACCTATGCCGTCGATACCATAAGAGAGCTACTGGGATTTGTTCCCATATTCGGCATCTGTCTTGGTATGCAGCTTTTAGGCATTGCCATGGGCGGAAAAACAATGAAAATTAAATTCGGTCATAGAGGTGGGAATCAGCCGGTTAAAAATCTTTCAACCAACAAGGTTGAAATCACCTCCCAGAACCATGGATTTGCAATGGATTTAAATACCATTGGCAAGAACGATTCCGTCATGACCCATATTAACCTGAATGAAGATTCCCTTGAGGGGCTTAAAAATGATTCTATAAAGGCGTTTGCCGTGCAGTATCATCCTGAAGCATCCCCGGGACCCCATGATTCAGCCTATCTTTTTAACCAGTTTGCAAAAGTGATTGAAAATGCCAAAGCGTAAAGACATTAAAAAAATTCTGATCATTGGTGCAGGTCCCATCATTATCAGCCAGGCCTGTGAATTTGACTACTCAGGAACCCAGGCCTGCAAAGCCCTGAAAGAAGAAGGGTATGAAGTTATACTAATCAATTCAAACCCTGCCACCATCATGACCGATCCTGAAACTGCCGACAAAGTTTATATTGAACCTGTCACCCCTGAAACCGTTATCAAGGTCATTGAAAAAGAAAGGCCCGATGCCCTTTTACCCACCCTGGGCGGCCAGACCGCTTTGAACACAGCGCTTGAAGTGGCGAAAACAGGTATTCTTAAAAAATATAATGTTGAGATGATCGGGGCTTCTGAAGACGCCATCAAAAAAGCCGAAGACCGGGAACTTTTCAGGAATGCCATGAATAAAATCGGCTTGAAAATTCCCAAGAGCGGATTTGCCACCAATATCCGGAAAGTTGAAGACGTTTCAAAGCGAATCGGCTTTCCCATCATTGTAAGACCCAGCTTTACCCTTGGTGGAACAGGCGGCGGGGTTGCCTATAATATGGAAGAGGTTGTCCGCCTTTCAACGGCAGGACTTGACGCCAGTCTCAATACCCAGGTCATGCTGGAAGAATCGGTCCTTGGATGGAAAGAGTACGAGCTGGAAGTCATGCGGGATCATGCAGATAATGTCGTCATCATATGTTCCATTGAAAATGTGGATGCCATGGGCGTACACACGGGTGATTCCATCACGGTAGCCCCTGCCCAGACCCTTTCAGACAAGGAATACCAGAAACTTCGGGATGCTTCCATCGCTATTATAAGGGAAATCGGTGTGGACACAGGCGGATCAAATGTCCAGTTTGCCGTTAATCCGGAAAACGGAGATCTTATTATTGTTGAAATGAACCCGAGGGTCTCCAGGAGCTCAGCCCTGGCTTCCAAGGCCACAGGATTTCCCATAGCGAAAATTGCTGCCAAACTGGCTGTGGGATATACCCTGGATGAAATCACCAATGACATCACGGGTGAAACCCTTGCCTGTTTTGAACCATCCATTGATTATTGTGTAGTCAAAATCCCCAGGTGGACCTTTGAAAAATTTCCTGAAACCGAAGACATCCTGAGTACTGCCATGAAATCCGTGGGGGAAACCATGTCCATCGGCAGAACGTTTCAAGAAGCTTTTCAAAAAGGCTTGCGGTCCCTTGAAATCGGTCGTGCCGGGTTTGGTGCAGATGGAAAAGATCCGCTGCCCGGCAGTGTCAGCGGCAATGCATTGGAATACAAACTTTCCACACCCAATTCCCAGCGGCTGTTTTATATAAAATATGCCATTGAACACGGCATGCCCATCACTACGATATATGAAATGACCGGGATTGATCCCTGGTTCCTCAACCAGATGAAACAGATCGTGGATCTTGAAAAACAGATAACACTTGCCGGCAAGGACCTTCCCCGGGATCTCTTTGAGAAAGCCAAGAAATACGGCTTCTCGGATAAACAGCTGGCACACCTTATCCACCTTACCCCTTTGGCGGGAAAACAGATTGAGCAGGCACGAAAAGACCTTGGCATTGTCCCGGTTTATAAGCTGGTGGATACCTGCGCTGCAGAGTTCAGGGCAGCAACCCCTTATTACTACTCCACCTATGAAACAGAATGCGAAGCAAGGGTATCGGATAAGAAAAAAGTCATTATCCTGGGCGGCGGGCCTAACAGAATCGGCCAGGGCATTGAATTTGACTACTGCTGTGTTCATGCCTCCTTTGCCCTGAAAGAGGAAGGGGTGGAATCCATCATGGTTAACTCCAATCCTGAAACCGTGTCCACAGACTATGACACCTCTGACAAACTCTATTTTGAACCTTTAACCCGGGAAGATGTGCTTCACATTGTTGAAAAAGAAAAACCCTATGGGGTGATTGTACAATTTGGCGGACAGACCCCGCTGAACCTTGCCTCGGATCTTCAGAAAGCAGGTGTTCCCATCATTGGAACCAGTCCTGAAAGCATTGACCGGGCCGAAGACAGGGATCTGTTCCAGGCAATGCTTAACAAACTGGGCTTACGACAGCCTGAAAACGGCATTGCATATTCCTATGAAGAAGCAAAAAACGTTGCAAGGGATATCGGATACCCGGTTATGGTTCGTCCCTCTTTTGTCCTGGGCGGCCGGGCCATGAAAATTGTGTATGATGAAGATGATCTTGAGGAATATTTTGATCTGGCTGTCCAGGCGTCTCCTGACAAGCCGGTTCTCATTGATAAATTTCTTGAAGAAGCCATTGAATTCGATGTGGATGTCATCTCGGACGGTAAGAACACTATTATCGGCGGCATGATGCAGCATATTGAAGAAGCCGGAATTCATTCAGGAGACTCAGCATGTGTGCTGCCGCCACACTCCATTGCCCAGGGACACATCGACGCAATGGCGGACGCTGCCCGGGCCATTGCCAAAGAATTGAACGTTAAGGGCCTTATGAACCTTCAGTTTGGTATCATGAATGACAAGGTATATATCATTGAGGTCAATCCAAGGGCTTCAAGAACCATTCCCTTTGTGTCCAAAGCCATTGGTATTCCTCTGGCCAAGCTTGCCACAAAAGTCATGCTGGGCAAAACCCTTGATGAACTGGGCTTAACCAGGGAAATTATCCCGCCTTACTATTGTGTTAAAGAAGCGGTTTTGCCCTTTGACAGATTTGACAATGTTGATCCGGTTTTAGGGCCTGAAATGAAATCAACCGGTGAAGTGATGGGGATAGATAAGGATCTGGGTGCGGCATTTGCTAAGGCCCAGTTTGCAGCCGGACAAAAACTTCCCAGCCAGGGCACGGTATTCATAAGTGTTCAGGACAAGGATAAGATGGCTGCTCTGCCGGTTGCTCAAAACTTCCATGAAATGGGATTCTTGATTATGGCGACTAAAGGAACTTCTAAATTTCTTAATGAGCATGATGTTCCAACGAAACTTGTTAAAAAAGTCTCTGCCGGCCGTCCCCATGTTGTAGATGCTGTAAAAAACAACGAAATTCAGCTGATTTTAAACACAGGTGCATCAACCCAGACCAAACGGGACGGATATGAAATAAGGCGAGCCGCAATTAAGTATAAGGTTCCATATGCCACCACCACAGATGGCACAAAGGCAATCTGCCGTGCGATCCAGGCCCTGAAAAAGAAGGCACTCAGTGTCAAGCCCATTCAAGACTATCACCAGGAAAATAACCATGCATAATCCTTATATCCAAAATCCAATAATAGGGAGTGACCGGCCCAAAGATGAGTGTGGCGTATTTGGACTGTATAAACATCCCGAAGCGGCTAAAATAACCTATTTCGGCCTTTATGCCCTCCAGCACAGAGGGCAGGAGAGCGCGGGTATCTCGGTAAACCGTGGGGAAAATGATAAAATTTTTTCTCATAAGGGCATGGGGCTTGTTCCTGAAATCTTTAACATGGAGGATCTTGATCGAATTGAAGGCGGATCTGCCATTGGTCATGTCAGGTATTCCACCACAGGGGATTCTGTTATCACCAATGCCCAGCCCTTTGTTGTCAACCACAGACACCGCTCCTATGCTGTTGCCCACAATGGGAACCTGGTGAATGCCCATATTCTCAAAGAAGA
>JAGLFI010000127.1 GCA_023144585.1 Desulfobacula sp.
TCAGGGAAAAAAATTTTTGGGGCGACATCATTGAACCCAATCTCGTGGACTATCTGGATCTTTTTACCATTGGAACCATCGGAGATATGGTTCCGTTGATCAATGAGAATCGTGTGCTTTGTATTGCAGGACTTAAAAAAATCAGACAGGGGACAAGGCTTGGATTGAAATCCCTTACCCAAATCTGCAGGATTGATTCTAAAAGAATTGATTCCGATGACATTTCATTTAAAATTGTCCCAAGAATCAATGCTGCTGGCAGGATCGCCCATGCCAGGATCTGTGTCACACAGCTAACCACCCCGGATATCGTTAATGCTAAAAAAACAGCTTCTCTTCTTGACCAATTAAATAAAAAACGGCAAAAGATTGAGCAGGAAATTATCATTGATATTGAACGCCGCCTGATCAAAAATCCCAGCCTGTTAGACAACAAACTTTTATTTTTATGGGATGATCAATGGAATCCAAGTGTTTTAGGAATTGCCGCATCAAAACTATCAAGAAAATATAGTTGCCCTGTTATTTTACTGTCCAGTGCCGGTGACTCTGCTATGGGTTCCGGTCGAAGTATCAATAATATTAATATTCTTCAGGCTTTGATAGAAGGCAAAGCACTGCTTGAAAAATTCGGCGGGCATGCCATGGCTTGCGGCCTGACGGTTAATAAAGTTAATTTACAAGCACTTTATCAAAATTTAAACCGGCATATGGAAGAAATTTATCTAGAAAAAGATTTTCAAAAAATCTTAACCATTGATGCTATTCTTGATTTAAAGGATATCAATTACAACCTGGCCAAAGAAATTGATCGGTTAAGGCCTTTTGGCATGGCGAATCCTGAACCAATTTTCATCTGTGAAAATATCCGTGTGGCATCCTCTTATGTCATTGAAAACAGCCACAGGAAAATGGTTCTTGAAAAAGCTGACTCTGTTTCCCGGCATCAGGTTGAAGCGTTTCATTTTAATATCTCTGATCCGAATGACCTGCCTGATTATTATTCAAAAATTGCTTTTAGGCTGAAAGTCAATAAATTCAAAAAAGCCTCGGCTCAGATTATTATTGAAAACTTCTAATTTTTAGCTTGAAAAATACCCTGCTTTTATTATATATATACAGATTGAGATTTTATGTTTTTTGATAATTAAGGATAATTCCATGGCCAAAATATTTTATACCGGAAACAGGGAAGCAAAACTTCTTTCCAAGATCGAATCGTCCAAAGAACGTGAACGGTTGAGAACCATCAGCACGATCCGGGACAACACAGATGCCTTTAGCAATAAAGTATCCATGAAACTCATTGAAACAGGTTTAGTTGAGACGGTCTCTAAATCCAGTATTGAAAATCAGATAGCAAGATGTCTTGATACTCTCTGTAAAGCAGAAGATTTTGATATTGATTATGCGGTTGCCCCTCTCCGGACCCTTATTTCAAATCCTAATATTGCAAGTCTGTATCTGACCACCTTTATTGTGGAAAAATTGATCAACCACAGAGATGTCATTGATGTTTATGGCAGCGACGAAGATATTTATTATTGTATTAATAAAGAACTTGCTATTCTATTGCAGAACTCCTGATCCAGGACATTTTTTTTAGATTAAATACCCAGTTTTTCCAATAAAGACTTTTGGGGAAGCCCGTCACTATCATACCCTCGTAATTTATAATATTTTTTCAGCATGGATTCCAGAGGAACAAGTCTTTTTTGCGGATCATCTTTCTGGGGTTCCGATAGAAGTCTTTCCGGTAGCGTGTCATCCACTTTTCGAATCCCTTCATTTGTATTCATAAGACGTTCAAGAATATGAATTCTTTCACCTGCCGTTATAAATTCTTTTGACGACAGGGCAATACCAGAAATCGCAGAAAAAAGTTTAGGATATAATGAAAAATCAATCAACGCTATTGCAATTATTGGAATGTTTTGCATTATAAATTTTAAGACTAAATGGGGGGTACTTCTTGTCAACAAGGTTTCAAGGGTCAGGCTATACGTGGTAAACTGACAAATATCCATTGAATTGATGGCTGCATAAAAATTTTCAAAAAACATTACAAACTCAGGTTTTGCGCGAATGGTGTCCGGCTTAAGAAGGCCTATAAGATTTTCAAATGCTACCGGAAATGAAGACAGATGGCAGGCACCCCTGTTGGCAACGGCATATCCCAGACCCTGACCATAAGCACCCCTGGGATCATAACCCGCCATTTCAAGACCTTTCACCTGTATGGCAAATTCTTTTCCATCAAACTTGTTCGAAAGGCTTCTTGATCCCATTGCCATTTGTCTGCCAAAGCCTTCAAGATCTGCAATATTATTTAATGCCTGAATAATTTGCTTTGAAAATCCAAATTCAAGATCTGTTTTAACAAGCCCCTTTTGGGTCGCTTCCATCACCCATGCCAGGGTCCCACCGGCCGATATGGTATCCAGCCCTTTTTGATTGCAAATTTCATTAAACCTTGAAATATCATTGGGATCAAATATACCAAGACTTGTCCCTAACAAAGCCAGGGTTTCATATTCAGGAACATTGATCTGGTCTCCGTTAAACATTCCCTTATGCCCGCAAAATATAGAGCAGGGTTTACAGGTGTGATAACTTGTATTATGATTTTCTTTAATCACTTCGCCTGTAATCTGTTTTGCCTTTGGATGATTACCATAGGTGAAATTATTTACCGGCAGCATATTATTTTTAATAATCGGATTTGCATTGGCAGCCGTACCAAACTGCCTCATTAATAAAGACATGGCATTTCTATTAATATACTTGTTTGCTTTTGTTTTAATTTTTTGAAATCTGTCTTTAAAAAAGGGAACGACCTTGTACTGGCCTTTGAAAGCAACAATGGCTTTAAGATTCTTTGATCCCATGACAGCACCAAGTCCGCCTCTTCCAAGATACCTGTGCCCTGCGGCCACATTGGCAAACCGGACCAGATTCTCTCCTGCAGGCCCGATCACAAGCGTTTGTGTACTTTTTAAGCCAATAGCTGCCTGAGCTTCTGTGATATCTTTTCCCCAAAGGGTTGCTGCATCAAAAAATTCAACCTTATTATCATGGATATGAAGGGTGACGGGTTTATCTGATCTGCCTTTAAGGATGATACCATCCCATCCATTGGATTTGAGCTGACGCCCAAAAGACCCGCCACAGGAGGATGAGCCTATAATCTCTGTAAGGGGTGACTTGAAAACCGCATGGAATCGACCCGAACAAGGGGCTGCGGTTCCAGCCAGGACACCGGTCATAATGATGATCAGATTATCTTCCCCTAAGGGGTCTACTCCCGGTTTCAGCCTGTCATACAACATTTTTAATCCAAGCCCTTTCCCCCCAAGGTACATCCGCCTTAACTGCTCGGAAATTAAAATCTTTGAAAAAGTTTTTAAGGACAGATCAATTTCCATAACCTTGTTCAAAGTTCCGGCCATCTCTTTGACAGGCAGTGCATTCTTCATAAATTTACCTAAATTTTATTTATGGATATGGGGATGTTTCCCATGTTTATGGACATGCTCATGGCGATGAATATGGATTTCATCGTCGGTTAATATCTTACCGTTTTCCATGGAATATATTGTATCTGTTACTGCTTTAACAAAGTCAAATTCATGTGAAATGACAAAGTAAGAAATATCAAGACTATTGAGAATATGAATCAATTTTTCCTTTACCTTGTTATCCAGCCCTGCTGTTGGCTCATCAAGCAAAAGGACTTCAGGCTCCATGGCAAGCACTGCAGCCAATGCGACCAGGCGTTTTTGTCCGCCGGACAGTCTGTGGGTTATACTCTGTTCTAAAATTTGTATTCCAAGCCTTTCAAGGGTCTTTTGCGCAATATCAGTGGCATCCTGTGGAGAAAATCCAAGATTCAAGGGTCCAAATGCCACATCCTCCAGTACAGTCGGACAAAATAATTGATCATCAGAGTCCTGGAACAATAACCCGATTTTGGAACGAACCGGTATAAAGTCTTTCTCTTTTTTCAACAATTTCCCAAACACTTCTATGGTGCCTGAGTCAGGTTTGCAAAGTCCCATGATCGTATGCAGCAAAGTGGTCTTACCTGATCCATTGGGTGCCATCATACCGATTCTATCACCTTTGTTGATCTCAAGATTCAGATGGTCCAAAACCCTTGTATTTGATCCCGGATAAAAAAAAGAAATATTTTCTAACTTGATTATGTGCAAGTTGTCTATCACTCTTAAACCCAAAATTTTTTACACCCACATAATGTCAAACCCATATAATCTCAATCAAGACAAGACTTAAGCTTGCCGCAAATATACCCAATAAAAAAATTGAGTCTAATCTATTTGCCTGGTAAACGTCAAGGGTATGAAATTTTTGATTGAAGCCACGACACAACATGGCCTGGTATACTTTTTGGGCTCTGACTGATGCCCTGACAAAAAGCATACCGGCAAGATAAGCAAAGGTCTTATAAGAATGCAGGTTTGTACCGGGTTGAAAACCCCTGAATTTTGCAGCCCGCAAAAGCCTTTT
>JAGLFI010000128.1 GCA_023144585.1 Desulfobacula sp.
TAACAAACCGGAATTAAGAGCAAAGGGAGATCTACGTCTTGAAACTATCCCACAGCCTTGTTTTCTGGCATAAAACAAAAAATAAATTTAGAAAATATAGAAACGGGTTTTCTCAAAACTATTTTTGAAAAAAATTCATAGTTTCTGCAAGAGGCTCTAATGAATAAGGATAAAAATAATGGCTAAAGTGTTAATGAAAGGAAATGAAGCGATTGGTGAAGCCGCAATCCGGGCGGGATGTAAAAATTATTTTGCCTATCCCATCACCCCCCAGTCTGAAGTTGCCGAATACCTTGTAAAAAGGATGCCGGAGGTTGGTGGTGTGTTTTTGCAGGGTGAAAGTGAAGTGGCTGTCGGATACATGATTTTTGGTGCTGCTGCTTGCGGTGAGAGGGTAATGACAACCTCTTCCAGCCCTGGTATCAGTTTGATGGGTGAGGCCATCTCCTATATTGCAGCGGCCCAGTGCCCTGCTGTATTTGTCAATATCATGCGCGGCGGTCCGGGATTAGGTGGTATTCTGCCTTCCCAGGGAGATTATTTCCAGGCCACCAAGGGCGGTGGCCATGGCGATTACAGGCTTTTAGTTCTTGCTCCGGATGGTGTCCAGGAAGCAGTTGAAATGACCATGAAAGCTTTCACACTGGCAGAAAAATACCGTGGGCCGGTGATGATCTTAGGAGATGGGTTGATCGGACAGATGATGGAGCCTGTGGAGTTCCCGGATGACCTTAAGACAGAACCGTCTAATAAAGACGACTGGGCAACCAGCGGCATGGACACCAGAAAAAGCAATAAAAGAAATCTTGTCAAATCTCTTTTTCTTGACCCACAAGAGCTCAATGCGAACAACCTTGCCTTAAAAGCCAAATATGAGCAGATGAAAAGAGAAGAAGTGGAGTATGAAGGATACAATACAGACACGGATTATAAAGTCCTCATTGTCAGTTACGGCACCATGAGCCGCGTATGCAAAACATCCATAGATATGATGAAACAAGCAGGGATTGAAATTGGACTGTTAAGACCAAAATCCCTGTTCCCATTCCCGGAAGAAGCGGTTTTGAAAGCGGCTACCAAAAAATGCTGCAAATCGGTTATTAGTATTGAAATGAGCATGGGACAGATGGTCGAGGATGTGGAACGCTGCGTTAAAGGCCAGCGAAAAGTTGATTTTTATGGCGAATGTGGTGGTGATATTCCCACGCCTGAAAAAATTATCGAAATTATTAAAGGACTGCTTTAAGGACTAAACTTAGGAGAAAAATATAATGGGAAAAGCATTTTCAACGCCAAAAAGCATGAGTGACAATTATACGCATTATTGTCCCGGCTGTACCCATGGCATTGTTCACAGGCTTGTGGCAGAAACGATTGATGAATTAGGGATAGCAGGAAGAACAGTGGGTATTGCCCCGGTGGGGTGTGCTGTACTGGCATATAATTATTTTGATTTTGACTTCCAGGAAGCCGCCCATGGCCGTGCACCTGCCATGGCAACAGGAATGAAAAGGGTCAGACCCGATCTCATTGTTTTCACTTACCAGGGAGACGGTGATCTTGCCAGTATCGGTATGGGTGAAATCATCCATGCGGCCAACAGAGGTGAAAAATTTACCACCATTTTTATTAACAATGCCATCTACGGCATGACAGGCGGCCAGATGGCGCCGACAACAATGCCGGGCCAGCGGGCCAGCACAGCACCCATGGGCCGGAATACGGATCAGACCGGAATGCCTATCCGGATGGCAAATCTTTTGGGAGAACTTGTGACCCCGGGATATGTTACCCGACAGGCGGTTCTTAACCCAAAACAGATAAATAAGGCTAAAAAAGCCATTAAAAAAGCCTTTGAATACCAGGTTGAAGGAAAATGTTTCAGTTTTGTGGAAGTTGTCAGCACCTGCCCGACCAACTGGGGTCTGACACCCCTTGATTCATTAAAATGGGCTGAAGATACTCTTCTGCCATATTATGAACTGGGAGATTACAAAGTACCTGAGTAGGGCCTGGGTAGGATTTGATAAATCTTATACAATTTTACAAATATAATTGTTTTTGGAGAAACCAATGCAAACAGAAATAAAATTTGCAGGATTCGGCGGCCAGGGGATTTTGCTCAGTGCAAAGCTTTTAGCCTATGCAGCAATGAAACAGGATTTTTTTGTAGCCTGGGTACCCTCGTACGGACCTGAAATGAGAGGTGGAACCGCTTATTGTACAGTTGTTATCAGTGACAAAAGGATCGGCTCACCCATCATTAAAAACCCGAGCCATCTTGTGGCAATGAACCGCCCCTCCCTGGAAAAATTTGCCATTAATGTAAAACCGGGTGGTGTTATTTTTATCAACAGTTCTCTTATTCCCACCCGGAGTGAAAGAGATGATATTATAGAGCTGATTGTTCCGGCAAACGATATTGCCACAAAAGCGGGCAGTGTCAGGGCAGCTAATATTGTTGCATTGAGCGCATTTGCTGCAAAAGCAAAAATTGTTGATTTGGAACTTTTGAAAAACTGTGTTAAAGATGAGTTTGCAGCAAAACCGAAAATTATTCCACTGAACATGAAAGCATTTGACGAGGGTGTGAATATCGCAAATAACAGTTAAGGTTAACCATACAGATCACAAGGGGGCAACATGATCAGAATAGAAATATCTCTTTTTCTTAGAAATGCACCTGGCGAGCTTGCACAATTAACTGAACTTTTAGCCGGGGCCAATATTAACATTGATGCCATTACCATCCAGGATGCATCTGCCTATGTCCAGAACCTTTTTGAGGCCAGGGGCAAATCTTTAAAAAGACTTGCATCTTCTGCAAGTTACAGCTCCATGAGAAGAGACTCTGCTCAATTTGCCCTGACACGGCTCATTGTTGACCAGCCGGAAAAAGCCATAGATCTTTTAAAAGAGAACGATTATCTTTTTGATTCAAAAGAAGTCGTTGCCATTGATATTACAAACAAACCCGGTGAATTTACAAAAATTAATAGAAAATTGGGTGAAGAAAAAATTAATATTAATTATGTTTACGGGTCCGTGTCTGACTCAGACGGCAAATGCCTGTTTATATTCAGTCCTGAGGATGTAAAAACCGCAGCCGATATTTTTAAAGACGGTTATTAGACCCTTAACTTCTTTTTTAAATAGTTAAAAGCAGCCATTTTTGTTTTCCAAAATGACTGCATTTTTTATTTTTCGTGGCGTTAAGTCCGGCAATTAAAATGATATTATCAAGGTTTTCTCTTGTCTTTAAGAACCTGATTTGAGATCACAATCCTCTGGATCTCACTGGTTCCTTCATAAATGGTGAACAGGCGCGTATCTCTTAGTAGTTTCTCAAGGGGAAACATTTTTGTGTATCCATAACCGCCGAAGATCTGAAGTGCCTCATTGACAACCTGCAATGCAGCCTCTGTTGAATAAAATTTAGCCATCGATGCCGTAATGGTTGGATCCATTTCGTTATCCGCTTCCCACGCGGCTTTCCATGTCAGCATGCGGGAAGTTTCAATCTTCTGGTACATCTCCGCAATTTTAAACTGGATGGCCTGATAATTCGCAATTTTCGTACCAAATGTGCGACGCTTCTTTGCATAATCAATGGCAAATTCCATTGCGGAACGAGCGGCACCGATAGCGAGAGATCCAACGGCCGCACGCGTACGGGAAAAGGTTTTCATCGCAAGCATAAACCCTTCCCCTGGCGGGGCAAGGACATTCTCTTTTGGAACCCTGACGTTTTTAAAATTTATTCCTGCGGTGTTTGAGGCGCGCTGACCGAGTTTGGGGATATGCCGCCCTTTGGATACGCCTTCCCAATCCATTTCAACAAAAAACGCACAAATTCCTTCATGCTGTGATTTCGGGTCCACGGTCGCAAAAACTGAAACATAATCTGCGATTCCGCCATTGGTTATCCAGTATTTGGTTCCGTTTAAAATATAGTCATTTCCATCTTCTCTGGCCTCACAACGAATTCCTGAGACATCCGACCCCATACCGGGTTCGGATGTGGCAAAACAGATAAGCTTGAATTCTTTCGAAAATTGGTGAAGGTATTTCTCTTTCAAAGGATCGTTGTCTGAAAGGATGAGCGGTTCCATGCCAAGTGAGTTGTCGAAGAGCGAAGTGGCAAATCCTGTACATGCCGCGGATATCTCCTCTGTCAAAAGAATACTCTCGAGCATGCCATATCCTTTACCGCCGTATTTTTCAGGAATGTCCGTGTTCATCAATCCGGCTTCAAAAGCCTTTTTAAGAACAAACAGTGGGGTTTCATTTTTTTCGTCAAAATACCATGCGACCGGCAGCAATTCGTTTAACGCAAATTCCCGTGCTCTTTTCTGGAGTTCAAGTTGTTCGGGGGTCAGGCTGAAATTTAGCATAATATATTCCTTAAATTGATTGAATTATTCTTTTTACCCGGCGGTCAATTGCCCAAAATATAAGCGTTAACAACCCACCATCCACTTGAGATCTGATAAAATGCCAGTGCCAAAACAATTATATTGGTAAGG
>JAGLFI010000129.1 GCA_023144585.1 Desulfobacula sp.
AGGGTTTTTACGTCAAACTAAATTTATAATCAGTCTGCCTGTTATTAAAAAAGAATTAACAAATGACGAAAAAATAGAAATCAGTGAAGAGCTATCATATTTCGAAAAATATATTCTTCTGGTTGAAGATGAAACAGCCATCTCAGATGTACAATACAGGGTATTGACACATGATCCCTGTAACCATAAAGTTGATATTGCAATTAACGGGCAGATTGCAATAGATCTGTTTGATAGGAATGAATATAATTTTATAAGTCTGGATTATATTCTCCCAGGGGATATTAACGGTATTGATGTATATAATCATATCCGGGAAACAAATAAAATAATTCCCATACTGTTTATTTCAGGTAACCTGGATTTTATAGAGTTCATAAAAGAATTAAAACAAAAAGATACCAATGTTGAACATCTATCAAAGCCATGTCAGAATAAAGATTATGTGAGCAGCATTAATAGACTGCTGGAACGGACATCAAACCTTGACTGAAAATAAAGCTTTCCGTATGATAACGCAGGCTTTCAGGTAATTTTTATATCTTTGGGAGAAAACAATGGAATTAAAATTATTCAGCACTTCTAAGGCCGTTCAAAATTTAAAGCATCTTTCAAAAACCTTTCAAGATAAAAATTTCCATCTAAAAAACCTGACTCAGAAAAAGGACCGACTTGAAAATTTTTCTTTAAAAATTGATGAATTTTTCTATGATTTTTCAAAACAGAGGGTCAATGATATCGTTACAAATGAATTATTTAACCTTGCAAAAGAAACCAGAGCAAAGGCAAATTTTTCCAAAATGGTTACCGGTCAAATTGTTAATGTGACTGAAAATAGAGCCGCTCTTCATACGGCAACAAGAGATTTCACCCATGATCATCTCCTGCTGGATGATCTGGATGTCATTTCCGAAATCAATCGTGTAAACAAACAGATTAAACTATTTTCAAAAAAAGTTCATAATAACGAGATAAAAGGTTCTACGGGCAAATCTTTTGCAGATGCTGTTGTCATTGGAATCGGCGGTTCTTATCTTGGGTGTGAATTTGTTTCCACAGCATTAAAACACAGTATTGATCCTCTGATTAATCTTCATTTTCTACCCAACGTAGATATTGATAATTTCGGACAGGTCATCAAAGCCATTGATCCTGAAACCTGCCTTTGGATCGTTATTTCAAAATCTTATACAACAACTGAAACTCTTGCCAATCTGAACCAGGCCCTGTTGGTTTTAAAGAATCATCACCTTGACCCCTTAAAACATCTTGTGACGGTGACAGCCAAGGGCAGCCCGGGTGATGATGCCTCAAACTCAAGCTTAGGGTCTTTTCATATGTTTGATTTCATTGGCGGAAGATATTCTGTGAGTTCGGCAGTCGGGGGACTTGCTTTAAGTCTTGCATTTGGTTTTGATATTTTCAACCGATTCCTGAAAGGGTGTCATGCCATGGACTCGCATGCATTAAATGCCCCGGAAGAAAAAAATATCCCTTTGACAGCCGCATTGATCAGCATATGGAATTCCAATTTTTTACACTATCCTGCCCAGGCGATTATCCCCTATTGCAGTGCCTTGTCAAGATTAGCCCCCCATGTACAGCAATTGTATATGGAAAGCCTTGGCAAAGGAGTAACATCTGACGGTCAGGTTTTGGAAAATCAGACGGGTGTAATCATTTTTGGTGAACCCGGGACCAATGCTCAACATTCGTTTTTTCAGTTTGCCCACCAGGGAAGTGTATTTCCCATCGAATTTATAGGAGTGGTAAAACCGGTATATAATAAGGATCAGGCTGTATCAAAAGGGGTTTACAATCACCAGGAGTTATGGGCCAATATGATTGCCCAGGGTCAAGCTCTGGCCATGGGAAAGGATAATGATAACAAAGCCAGATATTGCACAGGGAACAGGCCCTCTTCAACCATACTTATTAATGAATTAACACCTGAAAGTATCGGTATGCTTCTGGCTTTTTATGAAGCAAGAACCGTATATGAAGGATTTATACTGGGTTTAAATCCTTTTGATCAATTTGGTGTTGAACTGGGTAAAGTGCTTGCTTCTGATATCAGGGATCAAATCAGAGAAAAAAACAAAGATAAAAACAATGAGTTTAATTCGCTCGACCCCACAACGAAATTTTATCTTGATACCTTATTTAAAGGATCATTATAAAAATTTATAAATCACACTGCCCCAGGTAAGGCCGGCACCCAGACCCGTAAAAAGAACAATATCGCCTGATTTACCAATACGTTCCTGCTCTATTGCTTCATGCAATGCAAGGGGAATGCTTGCAGCAGTGGTGTTCCCATATTTTTGAATATTATGAAATATTTTATTATCCTCTAATTTTAAAAATTGTCCAAGGGCTTGATTGATCCTCATATTGGCCTGATGGGGAATAATCAGATCAATCTGGTCAAGATTAATCTGTGCTTTTTCAAGGGACTCGTTAATCACCTTTGGCAGCATTCTAACTGCTTTTTTAAATATGGCAGGGCCATCCATGACAGGATAATAGCTTGGATCCTCAATTGGTACGTCCGGCGGGAATCGTACAGGAAATTTTGATGCAGGAAGTTCAGTCATTAATGCCTTGGCATAATTACCATCTGCGTGAAGTGATGAGGCAAGTACCCCAACTTTTTCATCGGTTTCAACCCCTTCTATACACAGGGCCGCAGCTCCATCACCGAATATAACAGTAACATCCCTCCCCCTGGTTGATTTATCAAGGCCGGAAGAATGTACCTCTCCACCCACAAAAAGGATTTTATTGGCAAGACCCGTTTTTATATAGGCATCTGCAGTGGCAAGACCATAAAGGAATCCTGTGCACTGCTGCCTGATATCTAAAGCAGGCGTAGAGTTAAGTCCCAACTTTGCCGCAAGAAGGCACCCGCAGCCGGGAAACATAATATCAGGGCTTAGCGTTGCAAATATGATAAAATCAAGATCTTCAGGCTTCCAACCAGCACTTTTCAAGGCTATTTTGGAAGCTTCCAACCCCAAATCAGATGAACCGGTTTCACCCTCCTGATTAATCCAGTATCTTTGCTCAATCCCTGTTCTTTGTTTTATCCATTCATCAGAGGTGTCCAGAAATTTTTCAAGGTCATGATTGGTAATGACATTAGGTGGAACAAACATACCCGTACTTTTTATGATGCTTTTCTTCATAGAATCTTCCTTAATCCTGAATTATCATATTGATAAATTTTTAACCATATCTTGCACGGTTTATAATATTAATTTTTTAATTAGGCAAGAATCTTAAACAAAATTTAAATAGTAAAATTTAATTAGTATTGACAATTATGTAAATTTTTGATTTTTTCATTATTAAAGTTAAACAGATCTATTATATGGAGTAACTGGCATCAAAACTTCCCTTTATTATTTAAGAGGCAATATAATGGCGGATCCAAACAGACTTCTGATTATTGATGACAATGAAGATATTTTATCAACTTTTTATGAGTTTTTTAATTCAATGGGCTATGAAGTAAAAACTGCAGTGGATGGTTTTGTCGCTCTAAAATTATTAAAAGACAGGTCCAATCATTTTGATTGCCTGATTACAGATTTTGTAATGCCCAATATCAGCGGTGTCGGATTAATTTCCATAGTAAAAAAAGAATAGCCGGATCTTAAGATTATCGCCATGACAGGATACGGCGATCAACCTGGAGCTCTGGCTTCAGAAGCGGAAGCTGATATTGTTCTCTTTAAACCTGTTGACCTGTTCAAAATAGAAACTACAATTTCCGATTAACCAAAAGAACGATAAACATTAGAATTATAATAAACTATGAGCACACCTTTAATCGGCGTCAGTAAATCAATCTTAAAGATAAAAGAACTGATCAATCATGTAGCCAATACTTGTTTAACTGTATTAATAACCGGCGAAACAGGTGTAGGTAAAGAAGTTGTGGCTCAAAGCCTTTATGCTGAATCTGCAAGATCTTCAAAGAATTTTGTTAAAATCAATTGTGCTGCTTTGCCGGAAACACTTCTGGAAAGTGAATTATATGGATATGAGAAAGGTGCTTTTACAGGGGCTCATAAAAATCGTTCCGGAAAATTTCAGATGGCAGACGAAGGTGTTCTTTTTCTTGATGAAATTGGCGATATGCCCATGGCATTACAATCTAAAATGCTTCATGTCCTTCAAAGCGGTGAATTTTCCCCCCTTGGTTCTGAGCATGATTTTAAAACCGATGTGTGGGTAATTGCTGCTACAAATCACAACCTTGAAGAGAGCATGCTGAATAAAACTTTTAGAGAGGATCTGTTTTACAGGCTCAACATTATTAAAATTGAAATACCTCCTTTGCGTAAAAGAAAGGAAGATATCCCGCCCTTAATAGAATATTATTTAAGACTCTATAAGTCTGAATACCCAGATAATCACGGTACAAAGCCAGATTCTGATATGCTTGCAAAACTAATTGAATATCCATGGCCTGGAAATGTTCGACAACTTCAAAATTGTATTAAAAAACAGA
>JAGLFI010000013.1 GCA_023144585.1 Desulfobacula sp.
AGTTCCGTAACAGCCTGTCGAGAGGCTTTGTAAAATTGTATATTCTTGACACCAATACGATAGTCTACTTCTTCAAAGGCATAGGAAAGGTTGCTGACATTCTATCAATTGTACTCTATGAAATAGAAGTTGGAATTGCTAAATCAACAAAGCCAAAAAAAAGAAGGAAACAATTAGACTTGCTTATATCACAAGTCAATATTTCTTCCTTTGGAGCAAAAGAAGTAAAAACGGCTGCCATGATAAGAGCTGACCTTGAAAGCAAAGACACTCCAATCGGCCCTTACGACACACTTATTGCCGGTACTGCTTTAAGTAACAATGCAACGATAGTTACCCATAACACAAAAGAATTTGAAAGAGTCAATGGCCTTAACTTTGAAGATTGGTATTAGCCCCGGAAAAAAATATTCTTAGTTTAAGACGTATAGTGAAATAGAAGTAATCCCTTTTTTCCCAGATGATTTTAATCTACCTTCAAAGACACGGAGGCACGAAGCGGATTATCCCCTTTGTGTTCTGGTGTCTTTGTGCGAAAATAAAAGCTTATTGTATTTTAATTTTCAAGAATTTTTATTGACATATACATGTACGCCCTATAGTATAAACATGGACATATTAAAAACAGGACAATAGGAGAATAATTTTGAGTGGCTATCTGTTAGATACACACGCACTGATTTTCTGGTTTAACAAAGAAAATGTATCCCGCAAATATGTTAATTTTCTGGACGAACAAAATGAATTGGAAAATCTATATGTTTCATCAATTTCATTCTGGGAGACAGCTCTTCTTGTTAAAAAAAGAGGCTCGAACTTGAGGATGTTGATGCCTGGCGTATCAGTTTAATTGAAAGCTCTAATATTAGACTTATTGATCCTACAGCAGGGGAAATGATTGGATTTGTGAATCTGCCTGATTTCCATAAAGATCCTTTTGATCGTCTGCTCATTGCCCAGGCCGTTAAAAACAACTTCTTTTTTGTAACAAAAGACAAAACAATACAATGTAAAAACTTTCTGGATTTAAATAAAAGGGGTATTTATGCTAAATATAACAGTGACAGCCTTAAGAGGGAATATTTTTGCAATATTGAAAAGAGTTGAATCAGGTGAAAATGTGGTTATTACCCATAATAAAAAAAAGTTGCCTATCTAAAACCAGTGAAAAAAAATGACTGGCGCAAACAATGCACAAAGAAACCCAAACTGCTTGTTTCGATGGATGAATTCATCAAACCTGTTGAAGATATATGGGAAGATTATATATAAAAGATGCAAACTTTTAAGCCTTTGTGCGAGAATAAAAATAAAAATTATGGTATAATTCCAGGCATTGATTAAATGATAACTTCTAAGGAGACCTTATGCCGGGTATATATGAAATCTACGTAAAAGACCATTTTTCCGCCGCCCACGCACTGAAAGGATATGACGGGAATTGTGCGAATATGCATGGGCACAATTGGATCGTTGAAGCCTATATCCAGTGTACAAAACTCAATAAACTGGGTATCGGCATTGATTTCAGGGATATCAAAAGTGTAGTTAAGGATGTGTTAAGCAAACTGGATCATACTACGCTCAATGATGTGGCGGAATTTGGCAGCATTAATTCCACATCTGAAAATATTTCCAAGTTTTTATATGCCGAGCTTTCCCGCCGGTTGAACACCGAACATATCACCGTCCGCAAGGTGATGGTTTTTGAAAGCCCGGGATGCGGTTCTTCCTATCAGGAGGTATAATTGCCGCTTGATGTTTGCGAAATTTTTTACAGTCTTCAGGGGGAATCCACCTTTATGGGGCTGCCCTGCATTTTTATACGCCTTTCCGGATGCAATCTTAATTGTTCCTGGTGTGACACGCGCTATGCAGATAAAGCATCTTATTCAATGAATTTTGAACAGATCTTAAAAAAAATCACTACCTTTAATTGCAACCTGGTTGAAGTCACCGGTGGGGAACCCCTGTTGCAGAATGATACGCCTGCACTGATATCCCTACTTTTAGAGAAAAGCTATCAGGTTCTCCTTGAAACAAACGGCAGTCAAAGCATTAAGGATATCCACACCGATTGTATCAAAATCATGGATATCAAGTGTCCCTCCAGTAATGAATCTGACAGTTTTTTATTCGAAAACATTAAATTTTTAACGGAGCATGATGAGATCAAATTTGTCATTGGGTCTCAAAAAGACTATAAGTTTGCCAAGACCATTATTGAAGATAAATTATACAAGATATCGCAAAACAAAATTCATCTTTCCCCGGTTTTTGGGCACATCTCACCTGAGGCCATTGCGGGTTGGATGCTTGAAGATAATCTTCCTGCCAGGCTTTCCCTGCAGCAGCACAAAATAATATGGCATCCTGACAAACGAGGAGTTTAAAATAAACACATGACAGATAAAGCCATCGTACTTTCCAGCGGCGGGATTGATTCCACTACTGCAATGGCCATTGCAAAATCAAAGGGCAAGGAGATTTACGCCTTAAGTTTTAAATATGGACAAAGACACTCAGCCGAGCTTGAGGCTTCCAGGAAAGTTGCCAAAGCCCTTGGAGCAAAGGTTCATAAAATCATTGATATTGATTTAAGGCAATTTGGCGGCTCTGCCCTCACCGATGAAATAACTGTTCCCAAGCATGATACGCTGGATGAAATCAGGGAAGAAGAAATCCCCATTACCTATGTTCCGGCCAGGAACACCATTTTTCTGTCCTATGCCATGGCCTGGGCCGAAGTTTTAAAGGCGGCATCCATTTATATTGGTGTGACTGCCGTGGATTATTCTGGTTATCCGGACTGCAGGCCCGCCTTTATTGAGGCCTTTGAAAAAATGGCCAATCTTGCCACTAAAATCGGAGTGACAAAAAAAACCATACGAAAAATTGAAACCCCTTTAATCCATCTTTCAAAAGCAGATATCATTAAAACCGGAGATAAATTAGGCGTGGATTATTCTTTGACCCTTTCCTGCTATGATCCGGATATAAACGGCAAGTCTTGCGGGAGGTGTGATTCTTGTCTTCACAGGATAAAAGGATTTAAAGAGGCAAAAATTTTTGACCCTACGATTTACTATTAGCAAAAAGCGCTTCGCTGAAAATCTCCACCGGGTGCTTGACCAAAATGGACTGGTTATGTTTTGCCAGCATGTCGGATATCTGCATCATACAGGCAGGGCATGACGTTGCAACGATTGAGCAGTGGGTATCCATAATATTTTGGGCTTTTACCTGACCGATCTTAGAAGAAATATCATAATATTGAAGGTTAAAGCTTCCTCCCATGCCGCAGCAGGTGTCGCTGTCCTTCATTTCTTTTAATTTATGACCGCAGGCTTGAATAACCAGACGTGGCTCCTTAAACACCCCAAGGGACTTTTTAAGGTGGCAGGGATCATGATAGGTAATGATCTTTCCTTTTCTCTCTTTGTCCGGGTCTTTATCTAAAATTGCCAAAGATAAATCAAAGCGTTTTTCCATTAGCCAGCTGATATCTACCGTTTTTTCAGCCAGGACTTCAACCTGCCTTAACAGATCTTTATCCAGATGTTTTAACAAAGAGGGCCATAATTTTATAATGGTGGATGAACAGGTGGCGCAGGCAGTCACAAGATAGTCAAATTTTTCCTTTGAAAAAAGTTCTACATGGGTTCTGACAAGGACTTCAAAGGTTTTAATATCCCCTGATGCAATTGCGGGGATACCGCAGCAGCCCTGATGGGAAGGAATAAAAATCTGAGCATTAAAATGCTTTAATACGTCAACCACGCTGTGGGCAATATTCGGGAAGGCTTTATCTATCAGGCATCCCACAAAAAAAGCCACTTTTATGCCTTTTGCCTTTACCCTGTAATCCAAATCATCAAGCGTTTTATTAAAGGGTGATTCTTTGAGCGGAACAATATGTCGATGACGCAGCAGCGGGGAAGCAATCCTGGCGCAGGAGGTCCCCTGGAGATTATCCTGTTTTTTGAAAAAAATTTTCTGAAACGAAGCAACCATCCCCATGATGCTATTGAATGTTTCTGGATTGGACAAAATTTTCTTAAATATTAATTTTTTAGCAAACGGCAGCCCGAGATATTGAGTAATGATGGCTCTTGCCTTTAAAAAAATTTCAACAACATTTACATTACTGGGGCAGCCATGGGCGCAGGAACCGCAGAGAAGACACTTTTGAAGCCGTTCATTAACTCCTTTGGCATCATCAAACATCTCATCCATTAATCCATTGATCAGGGCAAGCTTGCCCCTTGATACATCTGCTTCTTTGTGAGTCTGGGCAAACAAAGGGCAATTTGCCTGGCACATCCCGCAGCGGGTGCACACGGCAAGCTGATCGGAAAGATGCCGGACATCACGGGCAAGCTGCTGCATTTTGCTTGTGACCTTCAGGTTGCTTGTGACCTTCAGGTTGCTTGTGACCTTCAGGCTATCCATATGAATACTCTGTTGCCTGCCGTACTTCCTGTTTAATCTCTCTTTCATGAAGGCCGATCAGGTATAAAAGCCCATCCAGGCCAACACTTGAAATAGCATTTGACGCTCTCTGCCGAACGACAGGTTTGGCATTAAAGGCAACCCCTAAGCCTGCAATGCTGATCATGGGCAGATCATTGGCACCATCTCCCACAGCAATGGTCTGTTCAAGAGCAATATTTTCTCTCTGGGCAAGCTGCCTGAGTAATATTGCTTTTTTTTCACCATCTATGATATCGCTGACAACATTTCCGGTCACCACGCCATTTTCAATGTCCAGTTCATTGGCATACATATAATCAAATCCAAGCTGTTCCTTTAAATATTCTCCGATAAAGGTAAATCCCCCGGACAATATACCCAGCTTATACCCCAGGCCTTTCAGGGTCTTGGTAACCAGATCCGCTCCTTCGGTCAACGGAAGGTCTCTTGATATTTTTGCCAGCTGCTCCTCTTTTATCCCTTTTAAAAGGGTCACTCTTTTTTGAAAGCTTTCTTTAAAATTTATCTCACCCCGCATGGCGGATTCGGTAATCTTATTCACCTGCTCTCCAACACCGGCCAGCTTGGCCAGTTCAACAATCACTTCACCCTGGATCAAGGTTGAATCCATGTCAAAGACAACCAGTTTCCTGTTTTTCCTATAAATATTGTCCACATGAAATGAAATATCAATCCCGGCTTTTTGGGAAATCTCCATAAATTTTCTTCGCATATCAAGAATATTTAACGGCGTTCCACTGACGGAAAGCTGTACGCTTGCCCGGGGATTATCCTGGGTTCTTTTAAGGGAAATCCTTCCTGTCAGGCGTGTGATGCTGTCAATATTCAAATGATTTGCTGCTATGATTGATGCCACCGCAGAAATCTGCTGGGCTGTCAGTGTTCTACCTAAAAGGGTGATGATTCTTCTTTCTTTTCCCTGGGCATGGACCCATTTTTCATAATTCTCAAGTTCAATGGGCTTAATATCTATGGTAAGCCCCATATTGTGACCCTCAAACAACATATCCTTGAAAATGGGAGAAAAATCTTTTGAATCAGGAATTTCAGCCAGAATCCCAAGGGAAATATAGTCATGGATTACGGCCTGGCCGATATCCAGAATATTAACATCATATTCTGCCAGAATCCCTGTAAACTTTGCATCAAGTCCTTTTCTGTCCCTGCCGGTAATATTTATCAATACTACATCACTCATTGCCCATATCCTTTAATTATTTTTTCACTCCAAAAATCAACATGGATGAAATAAGATAAAACACGCCAAACAAGCTGAACACAATTTGGAAATTTGAACCACTTATGTCAAGGATTATTCCTGAAACCCATGGACCTAGAAAACCTGCAAAAAATCCATATGCTGTAAATACCAGCCCAAAAACCTCGGTCACCAATGGAGCTGAAACAGTAAAAAGCGCGCCAAAAGAAAGTCCGATAAAGCAGGCTAAAAAGCTGATAATATAAAGATCAGTAAATTGCGGCATTAAAAAATAAGCAAGAGAGGCCATTAAAAAAACCGTCATCAATATTTTTTGTTTGGAATATTTATTCGACAGTCTGCCGCAAATCAGGCGGCCCATCCCGTTTAACACATTAAACCCGGTCAATCTATAAACATATTGCGTGATTCCATATCCCAACTGCGCCCTGAAAGAGGAAGCAAGAACGATCAAAGAGATGCCGGCTGCCCCGGCTAAGGCCCACACAAACCAGAGAAACCAGAAAGATGACATCCTTAATATCTTTTTCACCGGCAGTGTTGATAATTGATGTTTTGCCTGATCTTTTTCATTGCCGGGAATCCTTATGAACAAGGCAAATGATGTACCCAGAACAATGGAAATGACAGCTGCAAAATTAGAGATAAACACATACCCTTTTGATACCAGAAGCCAGGTAAATACCGGAGACATGACAGCGGCAGATCCTCCAAAGGTCAAATTAAGGATGCCGATGATCAATCCTTTATTTTCAGGGAACATTTTTTGAAAAATGGTAAGACACGGGATATAGACAAACCCGCAGAAAAAGCCTTCCATAAACGCCCAGATATAAACGTGTTCAATTACGGCAGCCTGTCCCACAAAAATCATGGCAATGCTGCAGACAAAGCTGCCGATAAAAATAATAAAATGGCTGGGTATTTTTTCCTGTAATTTTCCTGCCAGAACCATTGAAAAACCAGTTCCTGCCAGAATAAAAAACATTACCCTTCCAATCTGCGCCTTATTCACATGAAAGAACGCCTGCCATTCCGATGCCATGACACCGGGGAAACCAAAAACAAAAGCCCCCGGGAAAAATATGGTTAAGCAGCCGAATATGAAAATTATTTTTTTATTTGCAAAGAACGGCATAGCTGTTTTAAATCATCTAAATTATTCAGTTCTGGATCATCCAACACCTTTTCAAACAGCATCTGCTTCATTTTGCCGATTTCAGGCCCGGGTGCAGCACCTGTGAGTTGGATAATATCATTCCCGGTGATTTCAAGCTGATTCATCCTGAAGGCGGATCGTCCGGCCATCTCAATGAACAGCTTTTTCAAGCGGGTGCGGATTTGTGACAGGGTATAGGGATTTTTGGCCAGGTTCCCTTTTTTATCCGCAATTCTCATTCTCATGAAATCCTGATAACCAAGATCATATTTATCCAGCATTGCCAGCAGTCTTCTTGCGGCTTTTGGAGTTGTTTGATCTGTCAACGGCCGCATGGGAGCTTTGATCAAAGAAGTAATATAGGCGATATCCTTGGCAGGGAACCTTAATAGTGTGAGATCATGAACCACAGCCCGGGTATGATTCTCATGGCCTGCAAATGTCAACTTGCCCTCAGTTGTCTTTGCCGCATCAAATTTTCCTGTATCATGTAAAAAAGCGGCCAGCCTTAAAACTGGGAAATGAGGCGATAAAGCATCCCCCACCATCATGCTGTGGTCAAATGATGGGGACCGCCGGAAAGGCCATGGCAGCGATCAAGGCTTGGGAAAATTTTAGATAATAACCCTGTCTTTTTTAATGCCTTGAAAAACAAAGAGGGCCTTTGCAGACCAAGCACTTTCATGATTTCATGATATATTCTCTCTTTGGCAACACTATCCAGCAAATCTTTACAGGCAAGGATAACCTCAAAAGAAGATAAGGAAAGATCCCCGTCTATCATGGCCACAAACCGGCAGGCCCGGATCATCCTAATGGGATCTTCCTGAATTCTTTTTTCAGGATCTTTTGTAAATCTTATAATGGCATCTTCAAGGTCTTTTCTTCCGTTAAAGGGATCAATGATTTTTTTTGACAGGGAATCATAGGCCATGGCATTGATGGTAAAATCTCTTTTGGCCAGATCTGATTCAGGAAAATTGGAGATATCAAATTTTATCCGGCCCGAAGAAATCTCAACACCATTCACGATACAGATGCGAAACGCTTTTCCAATGGTTTTAACTTTTTGATCTGAGAAAATGGTCTGTATCTCTTTTAGTGATGCATGGGTTAAAATATCAAAATCATCCGGCGTTCTTTGCAGCATGATATCCCTGACAGCCCCACCGATGATATAGGCCTGGAATCCATTTTTTTTAAAGCGATCTAAAATAAATCGAATGGGCTTTTTGGGTTTCATCTAAAAAAGCCCTGTGTCAGTATACCGATAAAAAGCAGAACAGATATCACTGAATTCATATGGAAAAATGCCACATTAATATGGGTTAAATTATCGGGTTTAACAAGCTTGTGCTCTGCTACCAGGAGCAGACCGATGATCCCCAAAAACACTAAAAAAACCAGGTGCATACCAAAGGTGGTATACATGGCCAAAAGAAAAACAAAGGTGGCCGCATGAAGCAGAGAAGAAATGCACATGGCTTTTTGAGGGCCTATTTTTGACGGCAGGGAAAAAAGGCCTTCCTTTTGATCAAAATCTATGTCCTGGCAGGAATAGAGGATATCAAATCCGGCAATATAGGTCATAAGAGAAAGACTTAAAAAAACAATACTCCAGGACAGGGTCCCGGTAATGGCCACCCATGCTCCAACAGGGGCAAGGCAGATGGCAAACCCAAGATAAAGATGACAATACTTTGTAAACCGTTTGGTATAGGAGTAAAACAATAAAAAAAATATTACCGGAAAAGAAAGAATCAGGCAAAGGCGTGACAGCATGGCTGCACAGAAAATAAATACCAAAGATGACAGGACAACAAAAAGCAAACTTTCCTTTTTTGATAATAACCCTGACGGGATTGCCCTTATGGCTGTCCTCTCATTTTTAAGATCAATATCTGCATCCACAATCCTGTTAAATCCCATTGCCGCAGACCTTGCCCCGACCATGGCCAGCAGAATCCAGATAAAATCCCAGATTGAGGGCGAATGATTCTCCCAGGCCATCACCACGGCAGACAATGCAAAAGGAAATGCAAAAATTGTATGGGAAAACTTAATCATTCTCCCGTAAACCAGTATTTTCTTTCTAATATATTCCATAGGCAATTGTATCACATTCAGGACATTTCCCCTGTTCCTGCAAATAAGTTTCTATCTGATAACCCGCACGTCTCACTAAAAGTTCATTGCAGGAATGACAATAGGTATTCTCGGACGACTGACCCGGCACATTTCCAATATAGACGTATCGCAGACCGGCAGCTTTACCTGCCTCATATGCCTTTTCCAGTGCCGGTACCGGGGTTGGTGGTCTATCCGTCATATGATGGCAGGGATGAAATCTTGAAATATGCCAGGGTGTTTCGCAACCCAAATCATTGGCAATATATTCTGCTATGGCAGTGATTTCATCCGTATCATCATTCAAACCCGGGATCAAAAGGGTGGTTATTTCCACCAGGATTCCCAACTCCTTCATTATTTTAATATTTTCTTTAACCGGTTCAAGCCTTGCTTTGCAAAAGTCTCGATAAAATTTGTCATTAAAGGCTTTTAAATCCACATTGGCTGCATCAAGATATGGAGAAACCATTTCAAGAAGCTGGGTGCTCATGTAACCATTGGTAACAAAAACATTGAGCAGACCCTGGGTTTTAGCAAGTTTGGCCGTCTCTATGGCCAGTTCAAAAAAAACAGTGGGTTCAGTATAGGTATATGAGATACTGTCACAACCTGTTTTTACAGCTTCTTTGACAATGGCGGCCGGGGAAAAATCTTTTCCCTGGATCATGCCATTGTAATCTGACGGTATTTGGGCAATATTGGCATTCTGACAAAAGCTGCATTTAAAATTACATCCCACAGTGGCAATGGAATAGGATGATGAGCCTGGTTTTAAGTGGAAAAGGGGCTTTTTCTCTATGGGATCAATGCTGGTGGCAATCACTTTTGAATATACCAGAGAATAAAGTCTGCCGCTTTTATTTTCCCGAACCCGGCAGATTCCCCTTTCTCCATCTTTAATGACACAAGAATGACGGCAGATATGACATTTTACTCTTTTTTTATCCAGTTTTTCATAAATCAGGGTTTCCATAATTAGGACCTCATCCGTGTGGCCAGTCCTGTTGCAGGACGATAAGCCTTTGGTTTCTTCAGCTTCAGCATCAGGGGCCGGGTCCGAAATTTCGGCACCGGTTTGATCTTCATGGCAATGAGGGCTCCGAAAAATGATTTTTGAACAATTTTATTGTTTTCAACAAAGGCGGCTATCCGTCCACGGGCAAAAGGAAATTGCAAGGTTGTGCTCCATTTAGCAGGAACATTTCCCAGAATGGCAAATAAAATCTGTTTCAGTTCCCAGATGCTGAAAAAATGGGCATGGGTAAAGATATTGGGCACAAAAAAGCTTTTAACTCTGCGGACTATAGTTAAGGGTGAGTACCGGTTTAGGACACAGATAACTATAGTATCTTTTGCCACCCTGCAGGCTTCTTCAATGGCTTTACCGGGCCTGTCTGTAAACTCAAGACTTGTGAAAAAAAAAGCCGCGTCAAATGCATTGTCATCAAAGGGAAGATCTTCAGCTGAACCCCGGTGAAGATCCACCTGACTACCAAGCCTTTTTGATGCAAGATCCAGCATGTACAAAGAAGGGTCTAAGCCTGTCAGGTTCAACCCCTTATCCAGTAACGGCTCAAGACTTATACCAGTGCCGCAGCCGATATCAAGGATCCGCTGACCTCTTTCAGGGGATAAAAAATCCATCATCAATTTAATTTCAAGATCCAGACGATATTTATTTTTGGCCGGGTCAAACCAGGCGTCATATGATCCTGCATTTTGAAAATCAAATACATAGCCCATAATCAATCCATCATTAATCCTTTATTCATACAGTGGGTTAATCTATAATCCCTTTGACCTTTTCCATCATCTGGTCGATGGCAGCAACGGCCGGAGAATCATCTTCCAGTTCAAGAAGCGATCGCCTTTCCATATCAAACTCAAGAAGATTATTGTCCTCGGGTATGGTACACAATATGGGGACACCAATACTCTCAACCTCATCCAGAAAGGCTTTGCTTAAATTGTCCGGTGCCCGGTTAACGATCAGGCCCTTATGTTTTACATCCAGTTTAAGATCATCCAGCATTTCATTGATTCTTCCAACAGCTCGAAGTCCCCTTAAGGCATAATCGGTGACCATCAACAGAATATCCACCTTACCACTGGTTCTCCGGCTTAAATGCTCCATCCCGGCTTCATTATCCACCAGAAGATATTTATAATCGCCTTCCAGCTTATCAGCAAACCGGTTAAGAATATTATTGACCATGCAATAACATCCCTGGCCTTCCTGGCGGCCCATTACTAAAAGGTCAAAGGCCTTATTTTCAATCAATACCTGATTCATCAGCATTTCAAGATACAATATTTTATCCATACCCGAGGGGACACCCTGTGGATCCTTCATAAAATTTTCACGGATATCACCCACTGTTTTGTCAATTTCAAGTCCCAGTGTTTCCCCCAGGTTACTGTTAGGATCTGCATCAATTGCAA
>JAGLFI010000130.1 GCA_023144585.1 Desulfobacula sp.
GGTCCCCTTGCAAAAAAAGCATCTGATGCCGTTCGAAATGGAAGAACAAGGATTATCCCTGATAATTGGTCAAAAACTTATTTTGAATGGATAGATAATATCCGGGACTGGTGTATTTCACGTCAGATTTGGTGGGGCCACAGAATTCCTGTTTGGAAATGCCCGGCCTGTAAAGAGGTGATTGTTGAAGAGATTGATCCGACCCAATGTCCGGTCTGCGGATCAAAAAAAATTGTCCAGGAGACAGATGTATTGGACACCTGGTTTTCAAGTGCGCTCTGGCCGTTTTCAACCATGGGATGGCCGGAAGATACAGACCTTTTAAAGACATTTTATCCCACCAATGTGCTGGTAACCGGTTTTGATATTCTTTTTTTCTGGGTTGCCAAGATGATGATGATGGGGACTCATTTAATGGATGAGATGCCATTTGATGATGTTTATATCCATGCCCTTGTCAGAGATGAGCATGGGAAAAAAATGAGTAAATCAAAAGGGAACGTAATTGATCCTTTAAAAGTGATTGATGAATATGGTGCAGATGCGTTCAGGTTTACTTTGGCGGCTTTTGCGGCCCAGGGCCGTGATGTCAAGATGTCGGAATCAAGGGTGGAAGGATACCGTCATTTTGTCAATAAACTTTGGAATGCATCACGATTTACCCTCATGCATATTACAGCAAAAGATACTGAGATTGACTATAAAAAGCTTAATCTGGCTGCAAAATGGATTCTTTCAAGATGCACCCATACGTCCCTTGCTGTAAAAGACGGTATTGAAAACTATAAATTTAATGAAGCTGCATCAGCGGCTTATCAATTTGTATGGCATGAGTTCTGTGACTGGTTTTTGGAGATTGCAAAACCGGCACTTTATGAAAAAGAGGGTGTTCAGAGAAGGGATATTGCAAGAAGTGTTCTTTCAAAAATTTTACAAGACATTCTAATTATACTTCATCCGTTTATGCCCTTTGTTACTGAAGAGATATACAGCATCCTGCCGAAAACCAAAGGGTCTGTCATGGCTGCATCTTACCCGTATAACGAAAAAGAATATAAAATCAACCGAAATAAAATCGTTGAAAAGGATATGGAATTTATTTTTGGTCTGATCACAGGTATTCGAAATATCAGAAGTGAGATGAATATCCAGCCGTCCATGAAAATTAAAGTACTGGCACATACAGCTGATGAAAAAGAAAAAATCATTATTGCTGAAAATAAATCCATTATTGTAAACCTTGCTGCACTTGAAAGTTTTTATTTTTCTGATGCAGAGAACATCCCTTCATCCAGTGCATCTTCCGTTACCGGAAACACGACATGCTTTGTCTTGCTTGAGGGTGTTATTGATTTTGACAAGGAGATTAAACGGCTTGAAAAAGAACTTGGAAAAAACACCAAAGAGCTTTTGATAGTTCAAAAAAGACTTAATAATGGAAGTTTCCTTGAAAAGGCACCGGAAGAAGTGATCCAAAAAGTTAAATCACAACACGAAGAGCTTGAAGAAAAGAATAACAAGTTCAAAGAAAACCTTGAAAGAATACTAAAAATGAAGTGATCGACTATGAATACTATTGAGAATATAATCAAATTGGCTCTTTTTGAAGATTCGGGCCTTGGCGATATCACAACAGAATGTATTGTATCAAAATTTCTTTCAGGCATAGGTGTGATCGTTGCAAAAGAGTCATTTATACTTGCCGGAATTGAGGTGGCAAAAAGAGTGTTCAAACTTTTAGATCCGGATTGTGAACCCAATTCTTCGTTTTCAGATGGTGATCATATACAAAAAGGGGAGATTTTTTTTAAAGTTCATGCTGATCTTTTATCCCTTTTAAAAGGAGAGCGGGTGGCTTTAAATTTTTTACAGCGGCTCTCGGGAATCGCAACATTGACCCGTTCCTATGTGGAAAAACTGAATTTTGAGAATGTCCGACTTACAGATACACGGAAAACAACTCCAGGATTGCGCAGTCTTGAAAAAGAAGCGGTCAGGGCGGGAGGGGCTTATAATCACCGCATGTCTTTATACGATGGCATTTTGATCAAGGATAATCATATTGCTGTTGCAGGCTCCATCAAGAATGCAGTGAAGGCAGTTAGAAACAGGACATCCCATTTAATGAAAATTGAAATTGAAGTTTCAAATTTTGATGAAGTCAAAGAGGCAATTGATTCAAATGTTGAAATGATTATGCTGGATAATATGGATTATGATCAAATGGCAGAGGCTGTAAAACATATTAACGGCAGGGCCGTTGTGGAGGCCTCTGGCAATGTTTCTTTGGAAACACTGAACAAAATAGCCGCCACAGGCGTAGATGTGATTTCCTGTGGCGCACTCACCCATCAGGCAAGATCTGTGGATCTGAGCATGCAGATCAATACCGCGTGAGTCCTCAGGATTTTGAAACAATATAGGTTAATTTATTCCGGCCGGTATCTTTTGATTTATAAAGGGCTTTATCAGATCGGTTAATCAATGATTTGAAATCTTCTCCTTCCACTAGTTCGGTGGCACCAAGACTGACAGTGACTGATGCTTTTTTGCCCGGTTCCGGTTCAAATATTTGAGAGCTGATGCTGTCTTTTATTCTCGCTCCCACCACACAGGCTCTTTGAAGCCCGGTCTCCGGCAAAAGAATAGCAAACTCTTCTCCACCATATCGATAGGCCGTGTCCATTGATCTCATACAGGATTTGATGGTTTTTTCAATCCTCATCAGAACTTCATCCTCTCCAAGATGCCCCCAGGTATCATTATATTTTTTAAAAAAATCAATATCCAGGATCAGCAACGACAAGGCATGTGAATATCGGTTGTGGCGGTTGATTTCAGTTTTTATCTGGGAAAAAAAGTGTCGGGAGTTATAAAGCCCAGTCAAAGCGTCTATAATGGCAAGTTTTTCAAGTTTTTTCAAGAGTTTTGCGCGTTCTTTTTTAAACGAGGCTTCCCTTAAAACTCTATTAATTCGCAAATCCAGTTCTTCAAAACGAAACGGTTTGAAAATAAAATCACTGGCTCCTGCCTGAACCGCTTCTTCGTATAAATATTCAGCACTGTAACCGGTCATGACCATGACATCAATATCATATTGCTTTTTTATTTTGCGTGTAAGTTCTAGCCCATCCATGCCTTGCATCATAATATCGGTCAGAACAATATCCGCTTCAAACGAATTAAGTATTTCCAAGGCTTTATCGGCATTTGAAGCGCTTTTAACATCATATTTCAAAATTTTTAGATATTCTTCTACAGATTCTTTGATCGCAATATTATCATCAACAATCAGGATAGAATATGTCATGAATTTTTTTCTCCAAGGTTATTTTTTGCTGTGCGAGCTTTTCTTGACACCTTTTAACTCAATTGATAAATATATAAAAACAGAATTTACCCGTATACTAATATTTGTCAATATATTAGTTTGGAGAACCATTGAAATTAAACATAAAGAATATTCGAAATTTTAGCATTATCGCCCATATCGATCATGGAAAGTCAACGCTATCCGACCGGCTGATCCAGCTTTCGGGCATTATTTCAGAAAGGGATATGAAAGACCAGATACTGGATTCCATGGATATTGAAAGGGAAAGGGGCATTACCATTAAAAGCCAGACAGTGTCTCTTCCTTATACAGCTGCCGATGGCACTCAATACCTTTTGAACCTGATAGACACACCGGGTCATGTGGATTTTTCTTATGAAGTATCAAGAGCGCTGGCATCCTGTGAAGGTGCTTTGATACTGGTTGATGCAAGTCAGGGAGTTGAGGCTCAGACCCTGGCAAATTTATACCTTGCCATGGAGCATGATCTTGAAATCATACCGGTGATCAATAAGATAGATCTGCCGTCGGCTGAGCTTGACTGGGCTAAAGAGCAGATTGAAGAGGATCTGGGGCTGGATTCTGATGATGCCCTGCCGGTGTCTGCAAAAACAGGAGTGGGTGTGGATAAAATTTTCCAGGCTGTTGTGGATAGAATACCGGCACCTGTTTCAAAGGAAGACTCTGTTTTTAAAGCATTGATATTTGACTCCCATTACGATGCATTCAGGGGAACCATCATTCATTTCAGGATTTTTGAAGGCAGCATTAAAAAAGGAGATAAGATCCAGTTTATGTCCAATGATGCCCAGTACAAAGTTGAAGAGGTGGGATTTTCTCAAATAGAGCGAAAGCCGCAAAAGGAGCTTGTGGCAGGGCAGGTGGGATATTTTCTTGCCGGTATTAAAAATATCAGTGATGTAAGAATCGGGGATACCGTCACCATGGCTGACAAACGGTGTGATAAATCCATGAAAGACTTCAGGGAACCGACACCGGTTGTTTTTTCATCCATGTATCCGGTGGCATCTGATGATTATGCGGAACTTACCGATGCTTTGGAAAAGCTTAAGCTCAATGATGCCTCGCTGATCTATGAAAAAGACAGTTCCACTGCTCTCGGGTTTGGATACAGGTGCGGATTTCTGGGCCTTTTACATCTTGAAGTTGT
>JAGLFI010000131.1 GCA_023144585.1 Desulfobacula sp.
TGCAGTACCGTGCCGGGTATCAAACCCATGAAACCTGGCAGTGCAGGCCCCGGCGTTCCCGGTATTCATCCCATTATTTTTGATGATGAAGGCAAGGAAGTTGATAAACCCGGTATTGCAGGCAATATCTGTATCAAAAATCCATGGCCCGGAATGTTCCAGACCATCTGGGGTGACAGGGACCGGTTTGTTGATACTTATTTTGCAATGTATAATACCAAACCGGATAGTAAAGACTGGAGAGACTGGCCCTACCTGACCGGTGATGCCGCTACCATGTCTGAAGACGGTTACTACAGGATACTTGGCAGGATTGATGATGTTATCAATGTGTCGGGTCACAGACTTGGCACCAAAGAAATTGAATCAGCTTCCCTGGTTGTGGATGAAGTCGCAGAAGCTGCGGTTGTGCCGGTTAACCATGAAATTAAAGGCAAGGAGCCCGATCTGTATATTGCGCTTAAACCCGGCATCGAAGCCACTGATGAACTTGCAGCAAAAATCTCAGAAGCCGTATGTGAACAGATCGGTAAAATTGCCAGGCCCAGGAAAGTATGGCTGGTTCCCGACATGCCCAAAACAAGGTCAGGAAAGATCATGAGAAGGGTCTTGGGTGCCATATCCAATAAAGGGGATGTCGGCAATGTCATGACCCTTGCAAATCCCGAAGTTGTGGAAGAAATTAAAAATATGGTTAAAAAATCAAACTAATTATCTGCTGAAATTTGGGAGGTTATATTCTATGTCCAATTTGTATACACAAGCGTATGAACAATCCATGAATGATCCCGATGGATTTTGGGGAGCCATTGCTGAAGACTGCCACTGGTATAAAAAATGGGATAAAGTGCTGGATGATTCAAACAAGCCTTTCTACAGGTGGTTCACAGGTGGAGAAACAAACACCTGTTACAATGCAGTTGATCTTCATGTGGAGAACGGCATGGGGGATCAGGATGCCATTATCTATGACAGCCCGGTAACAGATACCATTACAAAATATACCTATTCCGAGCTGAAGGATATTGTTGCAAAATTTGCCGGGGTTCTGGCATCTAAAGGCGTTGGCAAAGGAGACAGGGTTGTTATTTATATGCCCATGATCCCGGAAGCCGCTTTTGCAATGCTGGCCTGTGCCAGGATTGGTGCGGTTCATTCTGTTGTATTCGGTGGATTTGCCGCCAATGAACTTGCCACCCGAATTAATGATGCCAAACCCAAAGTGATTGTAACGACATCCTGTGGTATTGAGGTGAAAAAAGTCATTGAATACAAGCCGCTTTTAGATGAGGCAATTGAATTGTCTGATGCCAAACCCGATGCCTGTATTATTTTACAAAGACCACAGGCCACAGCAAGCATGATAGACGGCCGGGATTTTGACTGGACCGATGAAATGGCTGGGGCAACGCCTAAAGAGTGTGTCCCTGTAAAAGCCACTGATCCTTTATACATCCTTTACACTTCCGGTACAACCGGAGAACCCAAAGGGGTTGTAAGGGATAACGGCGGCCATATGGTGGCATTAAAATGGAGTATGGGAGCCATTTACGGGGTTGAAAAGGGTGATGTATACTGGGCAGCCTCGGATATCGGCTGGGTCGTGGGTCATTCATATATTGTCTACGGCCCCCTTCTTAAGGGATGTACCACTATTCTTTTTGAAGGAAAGCCTGTGGGGACTCCGGATGCCTCCGTGTTCTGGAGAATTATCTCCGAGCATAAGGTCAACACCCTTTTTACAGCACCAACTGCATTCAGGGCGATTAAAAGGGAAGATTCGACTGCTCAAATGATGAAAGATTTTGACCTGTCCAGCTTCAAGTATCTGTTTCTGGCAGGAGAAAGACTGGACCCGGATACATTATCCTGGGCAGAGAATGCCCTTAAAATACCGGTGATTGATCACTGGTGGCAGACAGAGACCGGTTGGGCCATTGCTGCCAATTGTGTCGGGCTTCACCAGTTTGATGTTAAACCGGGATCTCCCACAAAGCCGGCTCCGGGATGGAACCTGGCGGTTCTGGACGATAACGGAAACTCAATCAGTGCAGGAGACATTGGTGCCATCGTTGTCAAACTGCCTTTACCTCCGGGGTCATTGCCCACGCTCTGGCAAAAGGATCAAAGATATGTCGATTCCTATCTGAGCGTGTTCCCGGGATATTATGAAACGTCTGATGCAGGATTTATTGATAAAGACGGCTATGTCTTTGTTATGGCCAGAACGGACGACATTATCAATGTTGCCGGCCACAGGCTGTCCACGGGCGGCATGGAAGAAGTCATTGCAGAACATCCCGATGTGGCCGAGTGTGCGGTCATGGGCGTTGCAGACCAGCTTAAGGGACAGATCCCCTTAGGGATGATGGTGTTGAATGCCGATGTTGAAAAAGACCATGAGGTGGTGGTCAAAGAAGTCATTGGCCTGGTCAGAAGCAAAATCGGTCCTGTTGCATCCTTTAAGACTGCCATGGTGGTCAAACGACTTCCCAAAACAAGATCCGGCAAAATCTTAAGGGGTACCATGCGGGCCATTGCAGATAAAAAAGACTATAAAGTTCCTGCTACCATTGATGATTATACCACCCTGGATGAAATTGAAGAATCCCTGGGGGAAATCGGATATGGCAGCAAGGCATAAGATTTTAAACATAAAACCCAAAAAAGAAAGGGGACAGATTTAATAATCTGTCCCCAATCACAAGATGAAGGAGGTGGTGTGATATGCCCTGATTCTCCTTGCATTAATAATGATAATCATGAAGTGATCCATCCAATTCGAAAGAAATTATGATACAGGAGGAAAAATTTTTATGGAACCGAAAACTTGGGTATTTCTATTATTGGGCATATACATTATTTATTGTTTCTGGTGGGGTTTAAAAGGGTTTTTTACGGAAAAAACCACATCAGGCTATGGAATTGCAGGCCGTTCCATTCCTTTTATTGCATTTTTGATGGCTGCAACTGCTGCTTCCTTTTCTGGGTGGACATTTGTAGGGCATCCAGGTTTGATCTGAAAGGTGGGGCTGGTATATGCATATGCCTCATTCTATGTCTTGACCATCCCCCATTACAGGAGCCTTTTTTGCCAAACGAAACTGGCTCATGGGTAAACGGTATGGCTTTATAACTCCGGGTGATATGTTTGCATATTACTATAATAATGAACTCGTTCGCTGGCTGACTGTTCTGGCAGCCCTTTTATATTCAATTTTTTATTCAGGCATCCAGTTGATTGCCGCATCAAAACTATTTTACTGGGTAGCAGGCGTTCCCCCAACAATTGGTCTGATTTTCATGGCCTTTATTGTATGGTTTTATGTGGTTACCGGTGGCCTTAAAGCCAGCACCTGGGTAGGTGTTCTCCAGTTCATACTGCTTGTAACCGGTATCATGCTTCTGGGATTTTATGTTGTCACATCCGATGTCATTGGCGGATGGTCCGGCATGTCAACCTCTTTACAAGACCTTGATGCAAAATACATGAAGGTACCGGGTCTTATCCACTTTGGCCTTGGCATCGGCGGCTGGACGGCTGTGATGATCTTAACCTATATGTTTGCACTTATGGGTATTCAGTCATCACCGGCGTTTATTCTGTGGAACTTTGGTATTGCGTCACCTAAACCCCTTGCATGGCAGCAGGTTTTCATGTCAACATTTGTTGTCGGCGTCTGCTTGTTTTTCTTTTCAGCTTTCCAGGGTATGGGAGCTAAAATACTCGAACTGACCGGAGAAATGGTCATTGCCAATAACGGCGATGTGGTTCCAAAACTTATGACAAAATTCTTGCCCGGACCGATTCTTGGTCTTGTTTTTCTTGGCGCCATTGCCGCCATCCACTCCACAGCCGCTCCTTATATCGGCACCGGCGGTACCATCATCCAGAGGGATGTATGGTGGAGATATGTCAGAGGCCAGAAAGGCAGTCATAATGAACAGATCTGGACCAACCGTGTTATATGGCGACACTTTTAACTGTAGCAGCTGTTATCGTCAGTCTGACATCATCTGATGCCATTGTTATGATCGGCGGGTTTGCAACCACCTTTGGTACCATTATGTACCTCATGCTTGTGGGTGTCCACTGGGATTTTAAATTTTCCAGCATTGGCGCTGCGCTTGGTCTTTTAGCCGGTATTGCCGTAAATATGTTAACCTAATTTTGTCTGGAAATACCCCTTATCAATGCATACAGCCTTTTGGGGCCTTTTTGCAGGATTTTCAGTGGCCTATGGCTGCCGTATGCTAGGCTTTAAAAATACTGAAGAAACAGATGCACGTCAAAAAGAAGTCAAAGAATGGCTTTACAGCATTGACGGACCGTCTGAAAATGGTAAAAAATGGCGTGCCAGGATGAAGATTATTGTCCCTGCGTGGTATCTGTTAGCTCTCGGACCCGGTGTTCTTTTGGGCAACACCGCCTTTACCTTCTGCGGATTCCCTGCAACATGGGCATGGCAGATTGTCTGGTGGATCGTTGGTATTGT
>JAGLFI010000132.1 GCA_023144585.1 Desulfobacula sp.
TTACACCTTTGCGGGAACCCGGGTTAAAAGCCATTTTAACCGGTTATGTATCTTTGAAGAATTTTAAAATCGAATCTGAGCTGATGATATAATAGACCTGGCCTGTGACAGGCTCAGAGCCTTTTACCTTTTGCATAATATTTATGTCACTGATAAATTTCACAGTTGCAAGAATATCCAACTTTTTTCTATTCTGTCTTGCTGTATCAAATTCTATGGATGTTATTTTCTCCTTTTTTGTATAGGCCCAGTAGACCACTTTATCGTGGGATAGAACCGTTGGGTCATCAAAATTCATATAAAGATTACCAACCAGATTTTGAATTTCCTGCTGTGTTGCATCTTCAAATTGTTCATAAATAATAAGAACCCGGTTACTGGTTTTCTGTGCCACAACATTCACGTTTTTATCCTTGAACTTAAATGTATCCGAAGAGTTTGCTTCAATTGGATTGGATGCAGCAATCTTCATCTGCTCCTGATTCAAGGCTGCACCTAAGATATATCCGTGCCGTTCAATTTTCAACTTTTCAACCTGATCAAACAGGCTGTTCAGGTCATTGGCCTGGGCCAGGCTTGACATTAGGAACACCACCACCACACAAATTCTACAAACCATTTTTTTCTGCATTTTTTTCCATTCTTTATTATCCTATGGGGCCAAAAAATCCGGCAGGACAGCACATCCTGCCATCCTGCCGGAACCAACATCTTGTTACTGGTTATATCTTAATTTATTCTCTTCTTCAATTAACTTCATGGTTTCCGCACTGCCGCCGGTTTTTATCCATATGTGCTCAGGCTGGGCCAGAAGTTCCTTAATATATTTACGGTATTTCTCACCCTTACCGGCATGATCCGCCAGTTCCTGAACTTCCGGCAGGAATTCATGATAAAAATTCCTGGAAATTTCATATAGGCCGTGCCAATGGGTGTAATCCGGGGCCTGCATGGCAGCAGCCATCCTGGCCCTTCTACCCTCATGATGCCAAATTTCAAACCATGTATAACCGATTTTATGCTGAAATCCTGAATTTTCCCAGATTTTATCTTTTTTCAGCATTTTAACCAATGTTACACCGGGTTTACCAAATTTATCATTATACAGCTTCACCACATCATCCAGCTGCTGATAAAAATTCTTGACATGATTGATACCATGACAGGATTTGCAGACGCCCTGCATCGTAGCACGTCTTTCCTGCCAGGAAACAACAGTCTTGATGGTTTTTTCAGCAATTACCTTTTTCAGTTTATCACCTTCCCGGATATAAATCTTTGTTTTGGCTGTCTGGCCGGGGCGAGGTGCGATGTCGCCGGTAATATCTGCTACTGTCCCGTCTGTAAATGTCGCCCGGTTCAATTTTGCAGATACAGGGGCTCTCAAATTCCATGAAAGCCTGTCTCCCACATTATGGCTGTTTTTGGCAACAGCACCATTGAGCTTGACAAACGATCCCATGTGGCAGGTGGAACATGTAGGCGCGGTATGGTAATCATCGCCCAACACCCATGAACCGTCTTTCATGATATTCATGCCATTGGGGGAATTGCCCTTATCCGCAGCATAATAGGCAATACCATGCTTGGATTCTTCGTAGATCTCTTTTTGCGGATGATCCGGTCCTAAATGACATTTGCCGCAGTTTTCAGGCTGTCTGGCCCGGGATGCGGAAAAAGAATGCTTGGTATGACAGGCATTACAAACACCCTTACTACCATCAGGATTGATTCGGCCAATACCCGAGTTGGGGTAGGTATTGTAATCCATCTGGGGAGCATCAGTCTTAGATCGCATGGGTTTTCCATCTTTATCACGTTTCAGTGATACAATGGAGCCATGGCACTGCCAGCAGCCACTGGCCATATTCGCCTTGTTAGTTGACATGCCGCCGATCACCTCTGCCAGCATATTATCAAGGGATGCCATAATTTCACCGGCAATGGCATGATGCGATACAGACATTCCCTTTGCCTCGGGTTCATGACACTTAGAGCAGTCATTGGGTGTAAGAACGGCTTTTATAAAAGCACCTTCATGTTCATAACCCATTTCATCACCCTTATTTGCCGCATGACAGGTATAACACCCGATCTGGCCTTCTTTAGCAGCTGCATGGGCACTTCTTTCCCATTGGCGGACCAGGGACTTGTTTTCCTTTAAATGACAGGTGATGCATTTTTTGTTCATTTCAATGTTTTTTGAATTTTTTACATCAAAGGATGCTTCAGTCAGTGCAAAAGCTGCCCCTGCTGTAAAAACAGATACAATCATAAAAATTAGTAATGACCTTAAAACAGTCATATTCAATCCCTCCCAAAATTTAAGTTAGAATGCAAAAATATAAAACTCTTTTGCACCGCCTCACCACTTGCCTGCACCACCTCCTTTCATGAACTTATAATACTGTATGGTACCATTTATTTTATGTTTGTCTCACTGTCTGCCGTCCAGAATGGAAAAATTTTGCTCAATACAAAAAAGGATAACAAACGGAATGGCCATGACAACGATCACGGCAAGTATCCCCTTCTTGTCAAACCATTCAGGATGAAATTCGATATAGCCTCTTGCACTCTTGCTCATGAGCTGACCGCCAATCACAACATTCCACCGCATGATCAATACCTGCAGCAATAAGGATAGCCGAAACAACGGCTGCTGTAAAATTATAAAGAAACGCTTTTATCTTAAAAATACCCATTACACCAAGGACAAATAAGGGAATTACTGAGCAGATCTTGACCTGCCATAACCAGAATGAGCTTACCAGCGGACCGTTTAACAGTCCTTCCACCATATGGTGATACCCGGATTTTAAATAAGAATGGGAAAACACTTCCAGCATCTCAAAGGTGAAGGCCAGGATAAAAAATAGGGTCAGAGTATTAATACATGTTTTAATACAGTTATGATCAATGGATCGACCCTTTGCCTTACGGATAACAATGTAGGCCAGGATAATGGCCGATATTCCGGAAACACAGGCAGAAAATAAAAAAATCACCGGCATCAACGGTGTTGACCATGTGGGATTGGCTTTAACCCCGCCGAAAATAAAGCCCACATATCCGTAAAGGACGACAGCAACGGGAATGCCGATACCCACCAGAAACCGGATGATCTTTTTATCAAGCTTTCGGGCATTTTCTGAAACATCAATACTGTCGAAGGTCAAAGCCCGGTATAAAAGTTGCAGCCAACCTTTTGAGATGGCCCTTAATTCCACAAGATCTTCCCTGTAGACAAAGAGCACAATAAAGACAACGACTCCCATGGACACAGCATAGATATATCCGAACCCAGCCATAGCTGAACTGGGACTGGGGGTTAACAGCATATTAAAATTTCGTTCAGGCCTTTCTAAATGGAGTAAAAGCGGCAGGATGGCAATGGCCAGAAAAGCCAGGGCAAATAAAAGAGAAAACCTTGCCACCGGGCGCAGGCTTTTGACATCAAAGAGATAATAAAGCGCTGCAATGATAAAAGCACCATCCACAAGATCTGTGATATACGGGTAAAGGACAATCATCATACTCCAATGGACATGTAGATCATTGGGAAAGACAAAATTGGAAATTAACATCGCGGTTGGGCTATGGGCTGCATCCATCAGATCACCTCCCTTCTGGCACCTTTGTAGTAGAGTGCAGGAAAGTTCCCCATTTCCTTTTTAAGAACCGTCAAAACACCGGGGCCTTTCAAAATTTTATAGACTTCAGATGTTTCATCCTTCATGGAGCCGAATTTTCTGGCCCCTGTGGGACAGACCTCGACACAGGCCGGCAACAGGCCTTTTCTAACCCTGTGGTAACACCAGGTGCATTTTTCCGCAATCTTTGTAACAGGATTTAAAAACCGGACGGAGTAGGGGCATGCCTGAATACAATAAGCACATCCCACACATCGTTTTTCATCCACAAGAACAAACCCGTCAGGTGATATAAAAGTGGCTCCCACCGGACACACCTGGACACAGGGAGCTTCTTTGCACATATTACAAAGCTTGGGTACAAAAAAGGTGTCCCTTATTTCCTCGTCAATATCTGTTCTGGCGTGCTGATATCCGTCCAGACCGCCATGGGGGCTGTCCACATAAATCTTGTCACTGAATCCCTTGACATAGCGTTCAACCCAGGTCCGGTAATTGCCATCGGGAACATTGTACTCCCGCTTGTCTGCAACGCAGCAGGACCCGCAGCCGATACACCGGGTAATATCCACAATAAAAGCAAATTCCTGGTGAAGAATATCATACTCTTTGCCCTTGATTCCAGGAATCTCTTCAGGGGTTTCAAGAATGTCGCCCCCCATGGGCCAGACCAGGAACAGAGACCCGGCAATTGTCCCGTTTAATACTTTTTTAACAAACGACCTTCGATCCATTTCAGGGGAGGGTTTTAAAATTTTCATGATCCTGCCTCCATCAATCCTGTTATCTGTTTTGCCCGGTTAATATATTTCAAAGGAGCATGAACATAATGGCATTGATT
>JAGLFI010000133.1 GCA_023144585.1 Desulfobacula sp.
CTGATCTGAATTTCAACCCGTTCACCTTTTGGCCCCACAACCGTGGTATGAATGGATTGATACATATTGGGTTTGGGGTTGCCGATATAATCTTTAATCTTATAATAAATCGGCTTCCACATGGAATGGATGGCACCCATGGCGGCATAACACTGGGGTACTGAATCAAGAATGATTCTAAAGGCTATAATGTCATAAACCTCATCAAATTCAAGGTTCTGAGTAATCATTTTCTGGTAGATGCTGTAATGCTGCTTATACCGTCCTTTTATTTCACCTTCCAGCTCCATTTCCATCATCTTTTCATGAAGTTTCTCTTTTACCTCTTTGATGTAGTCTTCTTTTTCATACCTGGCTTTATTCACCAGGGCATCAATGCGGTCGTATTCATCCCTGAGAGTATAATAAAATGCAATTTCCTCCAGCTCATACTTTATCCAAAAAATTCCCAGGCGTGCGGCAATAGGAGCATAGATATCCAGAGTTTCCTGGGCAATGGATGCCTGTTTTTCTGGATTATGGTGATATTTTAACGTCCGCATATTATGAATCCGATCCGCAAGCTTGATCAGAACCACCCGGATATCATCTGCCATGGCAAGAATCATTTTCCGCAAGCTTTCTGCCTGCTGTGCTATTTTGGTTGAAAATGGCAGGGCCGACAGTTTTGTTACACCGGAAACAATGTGGGCAACATCCGATCCGAACATCTCTTTAATATCTTCTTTAGTGGCAGGTGTATCTTCAATGACATCATGCAAAAGGGCTGCAGCAATGCTCTCGACATCCAGCCGCATATCTGCTAAAATATCGGCCACCTCAAGGGGATGGGACAAATACGGTTCCCCGGAAAGTCGAACCTGGCCTTCATGAACCCTTGCCGAGTAAATATAGGCCCGATCTATAATATCCGTATCCCCTTCGGGATTATAGTCATAAATTTTATCAAGTATGTCGGTAATTCTGATCATAAGCCACGTTTAATATGCTTTTGCAAAAAGTACCCTTCTTGAACTTGAATTATTACAACAAATGCAGTTTCCTTCTTCTACAGGACTGTCAAATGGAATACAGCGGATGGTAACGGAAAGGTCTTTTTTTATTTTTTCCTCACACTCTTGAGATCCGCACCAATGGGCCATAACAAAGCCACCATTATTATATCCTTTGGCTTTTTTATACAGCTTGTAAAATGCTTTTTTATCATCAATCTCAAATGTATTTTCTTTTCTATGGTTCTTTGCACGATTAAAAATATTATCCTGAATATTGTCCAGAATATTTGTGATCTGATCGATAAATTCTTCCCTGTTCATGGATTGTTTCTGAGTGGATGGTTCATCTCTTCTGGCCATAAAAACGCTGTTTTGTTCAATATCTCTCGGCCCCAGTTCAATCCGGACAGGAACACCCTTTTTCACCCATTCCCAGCCCCTGGCACCGCCGATATCCCGGTCATCAATTTCAACTTCAACCTGTCTGCCATGGTATTGTTTTCCTTCCAAAGCATCTTTAAGGCTTTGAGCGCTTTCCATGACGATTCGATGGTCTTCACCCTTTTTAAAGATCGGAAGAATGACAACATGGGCCGGAGCCACCCGAGGAGGAAGCACAAGGCCATCATCATCAGAATGCACCATGATCATCCCGCCGATCATACGGGTGGATGTTCCCCAGGATGTGGTCCAGGCGAAGGCTTCTTCGCCTTGTTCATTTTGAAATTTAATATTGGAGCCTTTGGCAAAATTCTGACCCAGAAAATGGGATGTACCTGCCTGAAGCGCTCTCTTATCCTGCATCATGGCTTCAATACAGGTCGTATCTTCCGCTCCGGGAAATCGTTCTGCAGCAGTTTTTCTGCCCCTGATCACGGGCATGGCCAGAGATTCTTCAACAAATTTTGTGTAGACATCCAGCATGAGCATGGTTCTCTCTTTTGCTTCGGCCTCCGTGGCATGGGCGGTATGGCCTTCCTGCCATAAAAACTCACTGGTTCTTAAAAACATCCGGGTCCGCATCTCCCATCGAACCACATTGGCCCACTGGTTTAATAGAATGGGAAGATCCTTGTAGCTTGATGTCCATTTGGCCATGGATTCCCCGATAATGGTTTCAGATGTGGGGCGAACAATTAATGGTTCGGCAAGTTTTCCGGCCGGTTTCAAACCGCCTTTATCATCTTTTTCAAGCTTGTGGTGGGTGACAACCGCACACTCTTTGGCAAACCCTTCCACATGCTCAGCTTCCTTTTCCAAATAGCTTAAAGGGATAAATAAAGGGAAATAGGCATTTTTTACACCGGTTTTCTTAAACATGCCATCTATCTCACGTACCATATTTTCCCAAAGCGCATACCCCCATGGCTTTATCACCATGCATCCCCTGACCGCTGAGTTTTCAGCCATATCTGATACCTTAATCACTTCCAGATACCAGGCAGGATAGTCTTGTTCCCGGGTGGGTGTAATCGCTGTTCTATTTTTTTTTGCCACTTAGTTCCTCCGAATTCTTTGTCATTTTATCTATCTCGCTCAGCAATTGATCCACAAGTTTATCCTGATCTATTTTTCGTATCATTTTTCCCTTTTTAAATAGAATCCCCATGCCATCACCACCTGCGATACCTATATCTGCCTCTTTTGCTTCACCGGGTCCGTTTACAACACATCCCATAATCGCAACTTTAATCTTAGAAGACCGTTCAAGTAAAGCTTTTTCTGTTTCTTCAGCAATTTTAAAAAGATCAATTTTACACCGTCCGCATGTGGGACAAGAGATCAATTCCGGCCCCCGGCTTCTGATCCCCAGTGTTCTTAATATCTCATAACCAGTCCTGATTTCTTCAACAGGGTCCCGTGTCAATGAAACCCGGATGGTATCACCAAGCCCTTCTGCCAGCAGCATACCGATCCCAATAGCCGATTTTGTGATACCGGCATAAAGACCACCGGCTTCTGTTACCCCGACATGAAACGGCACATCAGTTTTTGACGCTAAAAGTCGGTAAGCCTCTACCGTTCTTGAAACATCCGAAGCTTTCATGGACACTTTAATATTCTGAAAATCCAAATCTTCAAGAATTTTTATATTGCGCAATGCACTTTTCACCATAGCCTCAGCCGTTATGCCAAGGCGCTGTTCAATCTCTTTTTCAAGAGAACCTGCATTCACACCAATTCGAATCGGGATATCATGATCTTTTGCACAATCCACGACGGCTTTAATTTTTTTTAATTCCCCGATATTGCCCGGATTGATTCTTAAGGCGTCAGCACCTGCCTTGGCAGATGCCAGGGCCAGCCTGAAATCAAAATGAATATCAGCTATTATTGGAATGGTGATGTGCTGTTTGATCTTCTCAATCGCCACTGCTGCTTGCCTATCCGGAACTGCCACACGAATAATTTCACACCCTGCCTTTTCAAGGGCGAGAATCTGGCTGACCGTGGCTTCTATGTCCTGGGTCTGGGTATTGGTCATGGACTGGACTGAAACAGGTGCATCAGAGCCGATCTTAACCTTTCCTATACTGATTTGACGGGTTTGCCGTCTTTGCTGAACCAACGACATCTTATCATCCTGTAATTTAAAACAATTAAAAGCTTACAGCATCGCATTGAACTGTAAGCTAAGAAATATTTACTTTCTCACAAAGAAAGATATCAAAGCTGTTCCTTTTATTCAAGATAAGCAGGGTTTAAAATTATAGATGTGAATGGAGATCACATGTGATGACTCTTTAAACCTTTAAACCACAATTGTTAATGACCAATTGCCCATCCATAAACAAGGCGTCAACACGTTTTCCCAAGACACTGAAATCCTCAAAAGGGTTACCGTCGATAATAACCAAATCAGCAACTTTGCCGGTTTGAATGGAACCGAATTGGTCATCAATACCCATGGATTTGGCACTGTTAATGGTTGCCGTCTGCACAGCTGAAACTCCATTAAATGTTGTCCCAAAAGCTTCATCATTCATGAAAAGATCAAAGATGGACAGCTCATGAGCAACCATGGCGGGAGTACAAACCTGAATTCCCCCATCATTGCCACAGGCCATGGGTGCACCCTGGGAAACAAGCATCTTCGTATTTTCGATTCCATAGCGTGCCAATCGGCTGAAATGTGCCAGCAATTTTGACAAATTCAAAATACCCAGCATCTTATACTTGGTGAGATTCGCCTTGTTAAATCCGGTAATAACGCAATCCCTAAGCTCAGACACCCAGAAATCTTCTACCAGATCAGCAATAGTTTTATTTCTAAAGGCATATAGCTTTTCCAGGTTGGTATCATTGTAAAACAGATCGCCTTCCAGTCGTCCGCTCATGTCATAGCCGACTGACAGGGTTGGTTCAATGATACAATTGGAATTCAGACAGGGATCAATATCTTTTTGGCTCAGTACACCGTCCCGGGCCATGTGAGCCAGGGATGAAAATCCAGCCGCTACTGTCCGTCGACAGGCTGTTACCGAATCAA
>JAGLFI010000134.1 GCA_023144585.1 Desulfobacula sp.
AAAAGAATATGGCCGTAAAAATCAGATTGACCAGAAAAGGCACAAAGAAGAAACCTTTTTACAGAATAGTGGCTGCTGACATTGAAAGCCCGAGAGATGGAAAATTTTTAGAATTGTTGGGCACTTACAACCCAATGGTTGAGCCGGCTGCCATTACGCTCAAAGAGGACAGAATAAAGTATTGGTTGGACGAAGGTGCCAAACCCTCAACCACTGTCCAAAGCATATTAAAACGGCAGGCAAAAGAACAAGCCCAAACACAGGCTTAAGCTGTTTAATCTGCGACCCGATATTCTCAATATGTATATATAAGGAGAGATAGTCATGAAATCGCTGATGGAATACATTGCAAAAGCACTGGTAGACAATCCTGATCAGGTATCTGTATCAGAAGTTAGCGAAGATCAAACTTCTGTTTTAGAACTTAAGGTGGCAAAAGAGGATCTGGGTAAAGTCATCGGCAAGCAGGGAAGATCGGCTCGAGCCATGAGAACCATTTTAAGTGCGGCATCCACCAAAATTTAAAAGACGCACCGTTCTTGAAATTATTGAATAGATTATGAACAAAGCGGCTTCGTTTACCATAGGCAGGGTGACCGGAGTTCATGGCCTTAACGGCAACCTTAAGGTTTGGTCTTTTGCAGAGTCTATTGATACCTTTTGCTCTGGCAAAATTGTTCTTTTAAAATCAGAAAAAATATTAGAAAGTATGGGTAAACCCTATACTATCCTTAAAGCTTTGGCCCATAAAAAAGGGATTTTACTTACGCTTGTTGGGATTGATAACCGAAGTCGTGCCGAGGAGCTTGTGGGCAAAGAGATTCTCATTGATCGAAACCAATTGCCTGAGCCGGAAGAAGATACCTGGTATTGGCAAGACCTTTTAGAACTTGATGTGTTTGATCATAAAAAAGGATTTATCGGAAAAATAACCGATATCTTCCCAACGGGCGCAAATGACATGCTGGTGGTAATGGACAAGACCCGGGAAACACTGATACCCATGCATAAACATTTTGTCGAATCAATTGATATTGAAAAAAATACTGTAAAGACAACACTTCCCCCGGAATTTTTGCCAGACTATTAATGGGATATTAATGGATTATTGATGAACTTTACAGTATTAACCCTGTTTCCGAAGCTGGTTGACTCTTTTTTTGAGCATGGCATGATTTCACGGGGTATTGAAAAAAACCTGATCACAGGGCATTGCATCAATATCAGGGATTTTTCATGCGACCGCCATAACACGGTTGATGACAGGCCCTATGGTGGTGGAAGCGGCATGGTAATGAAGCCGGAACCCTTGCAGGCTGCTATTTTAGCTGCCAAAAAAAAGGCGCCTGAATCGCTGGTTGTATTAATGACCCCCCAGGGGAACAGGTTCAATCAGGAAAAAGCCTTTGAACTTGCCTGGCGGAATAAAGGGCTTATTTTTGTCTGTGGCAGGTATGAAGGAATTGATGAGCGGATAGCCACCACACTGGTTGATGAAGAAATTTCCATTGGGGATTATGTCATGACAGGTGGAGAACTGGCATCCATGGTTATCATTGATTCAATCGCCAGGTTAATTCCGGGTGTCTTGGGAAGTAGTGAGTCTGCAAAATCAGATTCATTTATAGATGACCGGCTTGAGTATGCACAATATACAAGACCGGAAGAATTTGAAGGGTTAAAGGTTCCCGAGGTGTTATTATCCGGGAACCATGAAAAAATCAGGCTGTGGAGAAAGGAATCTTCTCTTAAGCGGACATTTTTGAAACGAGTGGATCTTTTACATAAAAGCCGACTGAATGCAGAAGAAAAAAAGATATTCAAACGATGGAGTCAGGAGCTGGAAACCTTTGTTAGAGAGTAACCTTTACGTGGCATTGATCCATTTTCCTGTGATAAACAAAAAGGATCAGCCCATTGGATCAGCCCTGACAACCATAGATTTGCATGATATTGCAAGGGCATCCATCACTTTTGGTATAAGAGGATTTTACGTCATAACCCCTTATGAGGACCAGGCAACGCTGGCCACACAGGTGATTGAGCACTGGACAAAAGGAGTTGGCGGCAAACTCAACCCGGACAGGAAAAAAGCGCTTGAGCTTATCCGGGTGACAAAAAATTTTGAGGAGACAGTCAACTTAATTGAACATGAAAGCAAGCAACCGGTTGTGACCATTGCCACAAGTGCAAAAAAAATACCTGGTTCAATAGCAAATGAGATTTTTAGACAAAAGCTTCAAAACAAAGCCTCCCATGTCCTTGTTTTTGGAACGGCATGGGGGCTGGCAGATGAATTGATTGATGCCTGTGATTTTATTTTAGACCCGATTTATGGAAACACCGATTATAATCACCTTTCCGTCAGGTCTGCGGTATCAATATATTTAGACAGAATTAGAAATGGCAGATAGAATACAAAAAGGGAAGGACTTTAGGAGAAACAAATGACTAACATGATCGAAAAATTAGAAAAAGAACAGATGCGTCTTGATATCCCTGAATTTGATTCAGGTGACACTGTAAAAGTACATGTAAAAATCAGGGAAGGTGAAAAAGAGCGTATCCAGGTATTCCAGGGCGTGGTGATTAAAAAAACCAAAGGATATGCAAGTGCCCGTTTTACAGTGAGAAAAATTTCCGGCGGTATTGGTGTTGAAAGGATATTCCCACTTTTTTCTCCTGGCCTTGATAAAATTGAAGTGATAACAAAGGGTCGTGTCAGGAGATCCAAACTTTACTACCTTAGAAACCTTCGGGGTAAAGCAGCCAGAATCAAAGAAAAACGGTTTGCATAAAAAAACCCTTATTTTCAGGTTGTGCTGATGTGGCAATTTGAACACAAGGCAAAAGCCAAAGGGTATAAAAATATAGCAGGTGTTGATGAGGCCGGCAGGGGACCTCTTGCCGGTCCTGTTGTGTCTGCTGCTGTCATCCTGCCGCAGGATTTTTCATGTGCTGGTCTTAATGATTCTAAAAAACTGTCTGAAAAAAAACGCAATGCCTTCTTTCCTGTGATCAAGGAACAGGCCATTTGTGTTGCCATAGGAATATCCTCACACCATGAGATAGATGAAATCAATATTCTTCAGGCATCCCTGCTTTCCATGAAACGTGCCGTTGAAAACCTATCAGACCCGCCGGATTTCCTCCTTATTGACGGCAAATTCACCCTGGATATGGACATTGACCAAACAGCACTCATCAAAGGGGATTCAAGAAGCATTTCCATAGCTGCTGCATCCATTATTGCAAAAGTCACAAGGGATGCCATCATGAAAGAGCTTCATGAAAAATACCCCCAGTATAATTTTATCCAGCACAAGGGATATCCCACCCGAGCCCATAAAGAAGCAATTTTAAAATATGGTCTCTGCCCTGTTCACAGGCGCACCTTCAAAGGTGTAAAAGAGGTGGTCAATGCAGGATGACCGGAAAACGCTGGGGCAGCACGGTGAGACAGCCGCCATATCCTTTCTTCAAACCCGGGGATTTACCATCCTTGAGACCAACTATCGAACAAAACCAGCTGAAATAGATATTATTGCCAAAGACAATGATATTATCTGCTTTATTGAAGTTAAAACCAGGGAAAGTTTAAAACGAGGTCTGCCACGAGAATCAGTAAACTATACAAAACAAAAAAAGATCATCAAAGGATCTCTCTACTATTTAAAAGAGAAAAAACTCATGGATTCAAGAGTAAGATTTGATGTAGTTGAAGTCTATAAAAAAAATGGCAATTTCAGTATAAATTTAATTAAACATGCTTTCCTGACACAGTAATATTAAAACTTAAAAGGCTTTTAAACAAGATAGTAAATTATACTTGTTGTTCGCCATACCGATGGCTATTGTCCTCCGAGGCTGTTGCTTAACCTACGGACAATAGCCATCAATCTGACTTTGACTGTACAATCTTCAACAGTAATGAATAACTACCAAGATATTTGTATATTAATTTTATTCAACAATTATAAAAGGAGATCTCATGGGATTTGAAACAATCATTATTGAAAAAAACGACAATCATGTTGCAACGCTTACTTTAAATCGTCCTGAAAGCATGAATACATTTAGTAGCCAAATGGCTATGGAACTAAATCAGGGACTTATCGAACTTGATGAAGACCAATCTGTCAGAGTTATCCTTTTAAAAGGAGCGGGTCGTGCATTCAGTGCCGGAATTGATGTTACAGAGCTTGAGGGAAAAACAGGTCTTGAATACCAGCAATGGATAGAAAAAATGGAGCGGCCTCTTGTCTCTATATCAAAATTAAATACACCTGTTATTGCACAATTGCATGGGGTTGCTGCAGCCAACGGCATGGGTTTAATTGCTGCAGCAGACCTTGTAATTGCTGCTGATAATGCACGCATGGGCCTGACAGCAATCAATGTAGGACTAAATTGTGTTGGACCTGTTATCCCGGTTGCAAGATGCGTAGGCAGAAAAAAAGCATT
>JAGLFI010000135.1 GCA_023144585.1 Desulfobacula sp.
CGAAAAGATGAACAGGAAGAACGAATCCGCCAGGCTGAACTCAGGCTCCTTTTAAGAAGAAGCGGCGATGTTTAAAATTCAATTGTTTTCAATTTAAGGAGAATAATAGATGAAATCCATTCTGGTAAAAGAGTTAATGGTCCCGCTTTCAGAGTATGCCATAGTTAATGAAGATGCTACTTTGTCAGAAGCGTTAGATGCGCTTGAAAAGGCCCAGGAACAATTTGATAAAAGTAAATATCGCCACCGGGCAATTCTGGTGTGTAAAAAGAACACCAATAAGGTAGTGGGTAAGCTCAGTCAGCTTGATGTGATCCGATCTTTGGAACCCAAATATGAGCAGTTTATGGAAGAAAATAATTCTCCCAGGGCAGGTCACTTTGGATTCAGCCCGCAATTTATGAAAGGTATTCTGGAACAATATGAATTATGGTTTGAGCCGTTAAAAGAAATCTGCGGCAAGGCCGGCAAACAAAAGGTAAAGCAGGTTATGCATACCCTGACAGCAGGGGAGTATGTCAAAGAAAATGCAAGTTTGGGAGAGGCCATTCATCAGATTATTATGGGATACCATCAATCTCTTTTGGTCACAAAAGATGAGGAGATTGTCGGAATTTTACGATTAACAGATATTTTTAAAGAAATTTGTATCAATAGAAGAAAAACCCACCAAACTTAAACAGGTTGAAAAGGCAAGTGTCTTAGGATGATCAAAAAAATCACAATTCCATTGAGTATTAAAAGCAGGGTTTACATGGTGAATGCTATTCTTTTGTGCATCACCGTGATTGGGGCGATACTCATGGTCTGGTATACTTATAAGACTGAAAAAATATTCACGGATATTATTGATAAAAATATTGTGATTTATCAATCTGCCGAAGCCCTTGGTACCTCCCTTGTTAATCAAAAAGGATTTGTATCGTATTATCTTCTGGATCATGACCCTGCCTGGATTGATGAACTCAATAGATACAGGATACTTTTTAAAGAAAATCTTGAAACTGTGAAGTTACTTGTGGAAGAGCCATGGGAAAAAAATGCTGTTGCACAGGTTGAGTCCAAATATAAATATTATGTTACAGCCAGAGATAAGGTCATAGAGCTGTATAAATCAAGTGAATATGATAAAGGATCGACTCTTCATAAAGATGTAAGACAAGATTTTTTTAAAATTCTGGAGATATGTGAACAGTTTAAATTATTCCATAAAAACAAAATTGAAGATGCAATTAAAACAAGCCATAAGGAATCCAATCATCTCAGGTATATCGCTCTTCTGGCAATTATTGCCGTCATTGTCCTGAGTCTTTTGATTAATTATATTTTTACCCGTCATATATTGGAACCGATTCGACAACTGGCGCTTGAGGCAGACAGGCTTGGAATTTCAAAATCCTCAACAAATGAAGTTGCCGCGTTAAAACAAAGTGTTCATGGCTTGATTGAAAATGCAGAACAAACGCATCGGGAATTGAAGCAAAGCCGGGAAACTTTGATGCAGTCGGAAAAAATGGCGTTGTTAGGCAAGCTGGCTGCCGGGACATCGCATAGTATCCGCAATCCTTTAACCTCTGTAAAAATGAGACTTTTTTCATTGAACCGTTCATGTAATTTTACAAAGCTTCAACAAGAAGATTTCAATGTTATTTCCGGTGAAATAAAGCAGATTAATAAAATTGTTGAAAATTTTCTTGAATTTTCCCGCCCGCCCAAGCTGAAGATGAAAAAGATGAGCCCGTCAATTGTTGTGGACAGCGCTCTTCATCTCCTGGAACAGAGATTAAAATCTTATCATGTGACCACAAGGTTAATCCGGCATCGTTCTCTCAGCGATACACTCATTGATCCGGAACAGCTCAAGGAGGTAATTGTTAATATTATTGTTAATGCCTGTGAGGCGATGGATAAGAATGGTTTGATCATTATCCATGAAGAGGAAACCCATGTGGAACCCTTGAAAAAAGTAGCTGTTATCAGGATAATTGATGATGGTGCAGGACTCCCTCAAAAAGTAAAAGAACAGATATTTAATCCTTTTTTCACTACTAAAGAGGAAGGAACAGGCCTTGGATTGAGTATCGCCTTTAATATCATAAATGAACATGGGGGATGGTTGGATGTTTCCAGTGAACAGGACCAGGGAGCATCCTTTGTTATTACGCTTCCCATAAAGGATTTATAGTATGGATACTATTTTGGTAATTGATGATGATGATCAATTAAGAATAAGTTTCTGTAAACTTTTAAAAGAAGAAAAGTATGCGGTTATCAGTGCTGCCTCTGGAGAAGTCGGTATTGAAATGGTAAAACAAAATACATTGGATTTGGTTATTTTGGATATGCGGTTGCCCGGAATAAACGGAATGGAAACATTCAAACGAATTAAGAAAATTGATTCAAAACTGCCGGTTATTATTATCACCGCCTTTGGTACAACCGAAATTGCCATCGAAGCTACTAAAATGGGAGCATATGATTATGTCCTAAAACCATTTGATGTGCCGGATATGCTCAATTTGATTGAACAGGCAATTGAGGCCGGATATTTTATGAGATCGCCGGTTAAAGTGGATGCTGCTCCGGATCAGGACGCAGGAGATGCGATTATCGGTCAAAGTAAACTCATGCAGGATGTCTATAAATCAATAGGCCGTGTTTCTCAAACTGATGCTACCGTTTTAATATTGGGAGAATCAGGAACCGGAAAAGAATTGGTGGCCCGTGCTATCTATCAGCATGGTCTTCGCGCAGATAAGGCCTTTTTAATCATTAATTGTGTTGCCATACCTGAAAATCTTCTTGAGAGTGAATTGTTCGGTTATGAAAAAGGAGCATTCACCGGGGCTTCCCATCGACATATCGGTAAAATTGAGCAGGCAGACGACGGCACGGTCTTTTTGGATGAAATCGGAGACATGCCTTTAAATATACAAGCTAAGATTTTAAGACTGCTCCAGGAAAAAAGTATTGAAAGACTGGGAGGTGAAGAAACCATACCGGTTGATGTTCGAATTGTTGCAGCGACAAATAAAAAACTGGAACAAGCTATCAAGGATAAAAAATTTCGGGAAGATTTATATTTTCGTTTAAAAGTGGTTACCATAGAACTTCCTTCATTAAGAGACAGACCAGACGATATCCATAGTTTGATTTCATATTATATGGTGAAGTTTTCCAATGAATTAAAGATTGATAATCCAGGGTTTCAAAAAGAAGCTTTAAAGCAGTTAAATCGTTATGACTGGCCCGGAAATATCAGAGAATTATTAAACCTGATTCAAAAAGTTCTCATTTTTAATAGAGGTGCCCCGGTTTCTACAGGAGATATAGAACAGGTAATCAATAAAAAAGAAAAAATCAAGCCCACTGGAAAGATCCAATTAAATGATATTAAGGACTGGGTCAGGCAATTATTATCCAAATCATCTGAAAATTATAGGTTTGATGATTTTATCGACATTGTTTCAAGTATTGTGGTGGCCGAAGCGCTGAAAATAACCAATGGAAACCGTTCCAAAGCTGCAAAACTCTTAAGCCTCTCAAGACCGACACTTCATGCCAAAATAGACAAATATAATATTAAGCTTAAAACTGAAATATCAGATCAGCAGGAATAGCAAAAGGCATGGGCTGAATTTTTTATATTTATTTCACCGGAAAGATGCATGAAAATACATCTTTCCGGTGAAATTGTTCGCATTCATCTAAGCGTAGATTATTTTTTTACAATTAGATCACAAATAAGCTTGAATATGTCAGTAAGTCTTAGAATACCGACAACCTTATCATCTTTAAGTACCAGCAAAGACTGGTGATGACCCAGAATGAACTGGTGTATTGCCTCCGAAATAGGGAGATCTTCATCTACATATTCGCCTTTCTGGGGGGAATACATTATGTCTTTTACTTTTCTTTTTCTTGCCTTTTTTACGAGGGATTCACAGCTTTCATCCCAAAGATTATAATTTTCAACCAGAGAATGAAGGAAATCATTACTTAGTCCAAATCGTGATAATCCCATCTTGTCAAGATGATCGGAATGTCCAAGCTGGCTGTACTTGGGTTCAAGGGCACATAAAACATCCAGGGAGCTAACTTTCCCCGTAATATTCCCGATTTTATCATAGACAAGAACCGCCCTGTGTTTATAGTCATTGTTTGATAATGCCTGTTGTGAAAGATAAAGCGTTTTAATCGCATCTTGAAGGGTATCATTTTCATTTACCGTGGCATATTCAGATAAAAGAATCATCACCTCTTTAACTTTTTTAGCATCCATTTTTATATCCTTAATGTCATTGTTTTATTTTATCAGTATCGGCATTCCCATCATCGGCCAGATAACTGCTACAGCAATTCCAACTACAATCATAAGAAGTATACTGGCAGGGATTCCATACAAGAAAAATTCTCCTGTAGTGAATTGTTTTGAATCATAGGCAATGGCATTGGG
>JAGLFI010000136.1 GCA_023144585.1 Desulfobacula sp.
TTATTTCTGCAAGAGGCTCATAAGTTTGGATTATATTCTTCCAGGGGATATTAATGGAATGAATGTATATAATCATATCAGAGAAACTAACAAAACCATTCCAATACTTTTGATCTCAGGAAACATAGATTTTTTAGAGTCAATCAAAGCACTGAAACAAAAAGATGCCAATGTCGATCATCTGTCAAAGCCGTGTCAGAATAAAGATTATGTGAGTAGCATTAATAAGTTGATAGAGCGTGCGTTGAAGGTACAAGAATAATGATTATAGTTTCATAACTTTAGTTAAGGAAAATTTTGGTTTGATGGCAATCTTGGATAAAAAGCGCATGGAAAAGGAGTTATCCTTGCCTGCTCCGGCTATGATATATTGAAATTTAAAAAGGGAATAGTTTAATGGATCAAATGGCCCAAAAAGTAAAACAATGGATTGATGAAAAAAAAGACCCCAGAAGTGCCCATTGGCAGGCCGGTCTTGAGGCTGTTATGGAGAGATTTTCTTCTGATATGGAACCGGGAAGGCTTATGCCGGTCCATCCTCTGGAAGAAATAGATCTGCCTGTATTCAAAAATGTTCTGGAACGACTTGATTTAAGTCCCGGTCTTTTGGCCGCCTTTTTATCCCCTTTTGTTGCCGACGCCATTGTCCCGCCGGATTCGGTTGAAGAACTGGTGCGGATTGAAAAGGGAAAGCCATCCTATAAGATAATCATTGTGAGACCGGGAAAAGAAGATCGAATTATCTGTGTAGAGTGCTCTGAATATGCCGGTAAACCAGGTTTGGATATTTTTCAGTCCGGCGCCCTGTTGGGAAGTTTTGATTATGAAACCTCTGAGAGTTGTATTTCTGAATTGCCAAAAGCCATTCGGGCCCATATCTGGCAAAAAAATAAGTGGCAGCGCAAAGATTATATCTCCTATACCATGAACTGGTTTGAAAAAACACAATACCTTGGCAAAGCAGATGTGATTGTGGATAAAAATTATTCTTTTTTCCACAGCCCTACATTGGTCAAAAGTAATAGGATTGACGCTTTGTTTCTGCTGATATATGAGGTATTGTACCCTCGTTTTCAAGATCCTGAAGACCTGAATAAAGATTTGAAGGCAACAGAAAAAAAAGCTGAAGACAAAGATATGCGGCTTTCAGCTTATGATACCCTTGCACAAAATTATATGCTTGATGTGCTGAATGTGGTGAAAGGACTGGAACTTATTGATTTTACAAGTTTTACCAATGTGGAAAACGAGAGGTTTAAGAACGAATTTGTCAGAACAGCCCGGAAACTGGTCGCAGATCTGGATGATATACCTTTGTCATGATTCATTTTTGCGAGATAAAAAGTTTAAATAAAAAAGGCAGCCGAATATGCTTCCTGCGCAATCAGCAAGAAAATCATAGCCGGAAGCACATCTTGATGGAATAAAGGCCTGGTGAATTTCATCTGACAATCCATAAAGACAGGCAAAAAGAATCGCAATAATTTTGATTTTTTCAGGAGACCAAAAAGGTTTTTCCACTTTACGTGCCCTGGCAGTAAGGATGGCAAGAAGAGCATAGGCACCAAAGTGAAATACTTTATCGTCATAGGGAAATAAGGGCTCTGAAATAATACCCGGATAAGAAGACTGCCAGAAAATAAAGGTGCACAAGGCAATAACCGGCAGTCTGTAACAAAGGATCAGAGCAGGTTTATTAGAAAATTGCCTCATCCAGGGTTCTTTCTTTAACATGATGTGAAACGGATTCAATAAACTCATCCATGGAAAGGCCCATCCTGACCTTGCCGTCAAGGGTTCTGACAGAAAGGGTTTCACTTTCTTTTTCTCTATCCCCGATGGTGATGATCAACGGAATGTAATTAAGCTGGGCAGCCCTGATTTTCTTTTTCAGGGTTTCGTTTTTTTTGTCTACTTCACATCTGATTCTATAGGTTTTAAGTTTGGATTCGATCTGCTCGGCATACTCCAGCAGATCCTGGTTGATGGGCAGCAGAATAGCCTGCACCGGCGCCAGCCACAGCGGGAATTTGCCTGCAAAATGTTCCACAAGGATGCCGAAAAATCTTTCCAGAGATCCATAAATAACGCGGTGGATCATTATGGGTCGGTGCTTTTCATTATCCTTGCCCTTGTAGGTCAGATCAAACCTTTCCGGCAGCGCCATGTCCAGCTGAACAGTGCCGCATTGCCAGGTTCTTCCCAGGGCATCCTGAATGTGGATATCGATTTTAGGACCGTAAAATGCACCATCCCCTTCATTAATGACGTATTCCTGCCCATAGAGTTCCAATGCAGCTTTAAGACCATTTGTAGCGCTTTCCCATTGTTCGTCGGAACCAATGGATTTTTTGGGTCGTGTGGAAAGCTCCAGGTGAAAATTTAAACCGAATCTGCTATAGATTCTTTCGGACAGTTTCAATACTCCAAGGACTTCTTTTTCAATTTGATCCGGTGTCATGAAAATATGGGCATCATCCTGGTGAAAAGCGCGAACCCTGAATAGACCAGAGAGTGCTCCTGAAAGCTCATGCCGGTGCACCAGACCTATCTCGCCGGCCCGAATGGGAAGATCCCTGTAAGAGTATGCCTTTGTTTTATAAAGCAGCATGCCGCCGGGGCAGTTCATGGGTTTTATGGCATATTCTTCATCATCAATTATGGATGTATACATATTTTCACGGTAATTTTCCCAGTGTCCGCTCTGTTCCCAGAGTTTCCGGTTGAGCATGACAGGGGTTTTGGTTTCCACATAACCGTCAGCTTTGTGTTCATCCCGCCAGTATTCAAGGAGCGCATTCCATACCTCAACACCCTTTGCATGGAAAAAGGGCATGCCGGCGGCTTCATCATGAAAGGAGTAAAGATCCAGTCGGGTCCCCAGTTTTCTATGATCCCGTTTCTTGGCTTCTTCGACCATGTGGATGTATTTATTGAGTTTCTTTTTATCAAAAAATGAGATGCCGTAAAGCCGTTGGAGCTGTTCTCTTGTCTGGTCTGCTCTCCAGTATGCACCTGATATTTTTAATAGTTTAAATCCTTTAATCATACCGGTATGGGGAATGTGGGGCCCCCGGCAAAGATCAGTAAATTTACCATTTTGGTAAAGGGATATTTCCTGGGTTTCGTCAAGTTCATTGATGAGTTCAAGTTTGAACGGGTTGTCCTTGAATATTTCAAGGGCTTCTTCCTTTGAAACGACATTGCGCTCAAACGTATTTTTGGCTTTGATAATTTTTTTCATTTCAGTTTCAATAGCGCCAAAATCATCTTTTGAGATTGGGTCCATATTGATATCATAGTAAAATCCGTCTTCCACCACAGGGCCGATGGTTAATTTGGCGTTTTTGTAAATGTTGAGCACGGCTTCGGCCATGACATGTGCAGAAGAGTGCCTTAAGATATCAAGTCCTTCCTCATCTTTGGCCGTAATAAAGCTGATGGCAGTATCTTTTTTGATAAGCAGGTTTAAATCCAAAAGCCGGTCATCAATTTTCATTGCCACACAGTTTCTGGCAAATCCGTCTGAAATACTTTTAGCAACATCCATGCCTGTCGGGATATTTTCAAAGTTCTTTATACTATTGTCCGGAAATGTTATGTTAATCATCTTATTTTCCATTGTGTTTGTTGTCGGTTAAATATGAAACATGAATTTTAGAAGAAGTGGTGTAAACAATCAAGGGAAAAAATATTGAATTACAAGTTTATTGAATCGGACGTGGAACTGAAAAATGTCTGTGATGTCCTTTTAAAAGAAAAAATCATCGGTGTGGACCTGGAAGCGGATTCCATGTATTGTTTTAAAGAGAAAATTTGTCTGATCCAGATTGCCACGGCAAAAGAAGCATTCCTGATTGATCCGTTTGAAATTAAAGAGATCTCCTCCTTTATAAAAGTGCTTGAAAATAATGATGTGATTAAGGTGTTCCATGGGGCTGATTTTGATATCAGAAGTCTTGACAGGGATTATCAGGCACAGGTGAAAAATCTCTTTGACACGGAAATTGCCTGCCGGTTTCTGGGCATCAAGGAACGGGGGCTTGCCGCTCTGTTAAAACGAAATTTTAATATAAATGCAGATAAAAAATATCAAAAAGCAGACTGGTCAAAACGGCCGCTTAAGCAGGGGATGATTGAATATTGTGTGGGGGATGTGGCATATCTTACAAAGCTGCATGATATTATCCATCAAAAGCTTGTGGCAAAAGGGCGGCTTTCATGGGCCAAAGAAGAATTTGAAATTCAAGAACAGGTCCGGTATGAAAACAATCATGCTTTGCCATTGTTCAGGAAATTTAAAGGTGCCGGTAAAATAGATAACAGGAGCCTTGCCGTTCTTGAAAATTTATTGCAGGTCCGGATAAAGATTGCACAAAAAAAGGATCAGCCCTTATTTAAAATTATATCAAACGCCTCTTTAATGACCATGG
>JAGLFI010000137.1 GCA_023144585.1 Desulfobacula sp.
TCTATATCAGGCACAATACCCTTGGCCTGTATGGATGTATCATTTGGCGTATAATATCTTGCAATGGTATATTTAATTCCAAACCCTTCTTTTAAAGGATGTACTGTCTGTACAGACCCTTTCCCGAAAGAAGTTGTTCCCAGGATCAATGCCCTTGAATGATCCTGCAATGCACCCGCCACAATCTCTGAAGCAGAAGCTGAGCCCCCGTTGATCAAAACGACAATAGGATATCTTCTATCTTCAGTATTCAGGTGTGCTTTAAATACCTGTGTATTTCTTTCCTGCCTTCCCTTAATGGAAACAATATTGCCCTGGTCAAGAAAAAGATCGGATATTTTAACTGCCTGATCCAGAAGACCTCCCGGATTATCCCTTAAATCCATTATAAGGCCCTTTAATCCATTATTTTCCGACTCAAGTTTGCCCAGATGTTTTTTTATATCATCAAAGGTGCTCATTCTAAAATTGGTAATACGAAGGTAACCATATCCCGGTTCCAGCATCGCGCTTCTGACACTTTCCATGGGAATCAAATCCCGTTTAAGAGAAAACTCAATGGAGTTTTGCTCGCCTTTCCTGATAACAGTAATCACGACTAGTTTATACCTGGGGCCCCGCATCATGTTAACGGCTTCCCAGAGGGCCATATCTTTTGTTGACTTATCATCAATTCTAATAATGATATCCCCGGCCTGAATACCGGCTTTATATGCAGGTGTTCCTTCAATGGGTGAAACCACTGTTAAAATTGCGTTTTTCATGATGATCACAATACCAATACCGGAAAATTCTCCTTTTGTATCATCCTGGAGTTCATCAAAGGCCTCGGGAGGCATAAAACTTGAATGTGGATCAAGATTCCCCACCATGCCTTTAATGGCATTATGAATCAATTCATCCGTGTCCACATCATCCACATAATTTTTCTCCAGTTCTTCCAAAACATCAGTAAACAGCTTTAATGACTTATAGGTATTATCATTGGCCTGCAATGGTCTTGCAAACCCTGTAACAGATATAAATACACAGACTGCAACACCTAAGGAAAACCAGAACTTGAATATATTATAAGATCCGTGTTTCATCTTTATGCTCCTTTTCTTAACCATTTCATAGGATTTACAGGTTTGCCGTGATGCCTGACCTCAAAATGCAGACACATCCCCTTTATTGATCCGGTGTCACCTGCAGTAGCAATAACTTCACCGGTATCAACAATTTCTCCTTTTTGTTTAAAAATCTCTTCAACATGGGCATACAGCGTATAATAGTTGTCTCCATGATTGATAATCAGCAAATTACCATAGCCCTTGAGCCACTGGGCAAATATGACTTCTCCCTTAAAGACGGATTTCACAGGCTCACCCTTCTCCACCTTTATATCAATTCCTTTTTGAAAAGTGAAGGATTTGTAACTCCCAGTCCTTGAAGGACCGAATTTTGAAATCACTTTACCCTTCACCGGAATTTTCAGTCGCCCCTGGTAATTTGAAAAAGATGAATCACTGAAAAATGACTTCTCATCTTTTTGAATACTTTTGATCCGGTTGTCCAGTTGCAGTGCTGCCTGTTTTAAAGATTCAACCGCTGCAAGGGATAATTTCTTTTTTTGACGAATCTCACTTAAAATTAATTCCCTTTTCAAGGTTTCTTTTTTATTGATTCTTATCTGATCATTGAGCTCTGTCTCAAGGGCTGTTTTTGCCTGAACCTCTTTTTGCAGCTCCTGTTCCAGTATTTCAAACTTTTCAAGATCCAAATTCTGTTTTTCAAGAATATAAAAATCAGATGTGATGATTCGTTTCATTGCATTTTGCTGGAGAAAAAAATCAAATACAGATGTTGGCCGCCCTGTGACATCAAGTCTGCCAATCATATTCATTTTATAGAGAGCACTCAGCCTCTTTCCCGCATATTCACGGTTTTGAATAATTTCTCTGGATAATCCATCCCTGTCCCGGTTAAGCTGTTCAATTTTGCCTTCCAACTGCATCACTTCTGTTGACAATGCCAGGACTTTTCTACGGGCTTTATTCAATGCATAATCAATTTCATTTAATCCTTCTATAATTTCAATCTCTTTTTGGGAAAATGTTTCCACCAATTTCTTTTGGGTTTGAATCTTGACCTGGATATTTTGTTTTTGCTCTTTATTTATTTCTTTTTGGAGCTCTTTTGTCTTTTTTACCCGTTTTTTTATCTGTTTTTTTTGAGGAACAGAAATTAGCTTAATATATTGGGGACGATTTCTGATATAGCCTTTGTCCCCTTTATATTCCACTGCGAGCCATCCGCCGATGCCGCCTTTTTTTTCAAGCACATCAACCGTTTCACCTTTTTTAACAACAGTGACAACATTGGAATTCTGTGAGGGTGCGGTGCGTATATTCAAGTTAAATGAACGAACAATGCCTTTATAAACAACCCTGTTTTGAACGGCAAAGCTGATACTTGACAATAAAAGAGTCATACACCCGATAAAAAAAACTATTTTAATATTTATTTTAAAAAAAGATAACATCCAAACCAACCTAAAAATGTGGATCCGACAATAATTAACATTATCATTTTAATAGACAGAAACCTGATATCAAAATACAAATAGGAAGCAAGACTTTGTGTCATTCCCGATGAAATCATCAGATATGTGATCAAAAGGATGGCCAGTTCCATAACACCTCCCAAAAATCCTTGCAAAAGGCCTTCCACATAAAAGGGTGCTTTGATAAATGTTTCAGTCGCACCCACAAGACGCATAATTTCAACTTCAAGTTTGCGGGAATAAAACGCAAGCTGCACGGTATTTGCCGTAATAAACAAAGCAATTAAAAAAAAGAGACTGCACATGGCATATCCGGTAATCTTGAACAAATTAAAAATTTTTAAAAACCGGCCCAGCCAGCCCTGCCCATATTCAACATCTTCAACGATTTCAATGGCTTTTATACTTTGGGCAAATTTTTGAACTTCATCAAAACTATTATAGGACTTCATCCTGATTTCCAGGGCATCCGGTAAGGGATTCTCTTTGAAGGTCTTTAAAAAAGTACTTTGGGACGACATATTTTTTTTAAGTTTATCAAGGGCCTGGGTCTTTGCAATATAGATCATCGCATCAACCTCACCTAAGGCATTGATCTCTGCTTTTAATTCGGGCAGGTGATCCAGGCGGAAATCTTTGTTGAGATAAATCATTGCCCGCCCGCCCTGATTCCATGATTCAATCACTCTGGAGGCATTCTCAAAAAAAAGCAAAAAGACACTGACAATTAGTATGGAAAGGGAAATCGTTATAATCGTAATTAAATTCAAAAACCTGTTTGAACGAATATCTGCCAGGGCTTTTTTCACAAAATGGGTCATGGTTTTCTTTCTTTATCCTAGAGCATAGCAGTCCGTTTTATTATACCATCCCTGATTTCAATATTTTTCCCTCGAACCGTACTTTCCAGAAGATGCAGATTGTGGCTGGCAATCAATACAGTCGCCTCTTTTTTATGATATTCCATTAAAAAATCAAGGACTGCCTGGGCTGATTTTGAATCCAGACTGCCCGTAGGTTCATCCGCAAGAATAATGGAAGGGTCCCCGAAAACTGCTCTTGCCACGGCAACCCGCTGCTGTTCGCCTCCGGAAAGTGTTGGCGGCAGAGCTTTAAACTTTTTTTTCATGCCGGTGGTGCTCAGCACCTGCATGACTTTTTTTCTGATATACGAAGACTTTTTGCCGGCAGCTTCCAAAACAAGGGCTACATTTTCATAGACCGTCCGGTTTGGAATCAATTTAAAATCCTGGAATACCATCCCAAACCGCCGCCTCAAAAGAGGAAGTTTTGAAGAAGAGATCCTGGCAAGGTTCATTCCGTCAATCAGGATTTGTCCTTCAGAGACCTTTTCAGCAAGATACAATATTCTAAGCAGGGTAGATTTTTCTGCTCTTGAAGGACCTGCAATAAAAATAAACTCCCCCTGTTCAATATCAAGGGTGATATCTTTTAGGGCAAGCTTCCCACCATATCTCTTATTGACATTAAACAGTCGTATAATTGAATTTTTATTATTCTTATCATCCATATCTTAACAATCTCTTACCTGGCATCATCCTTAATTGACTGAGACTGAATTTACTGATATAAATTGCCTGTGTCAAGGAGTGCTGCAAAACAGTTTTCCTTACATTGAGCCTTCACTGTTACCGTAAACGGCTTCTTCCATTCAGTGAAGGCTTAATACTGTTAAAATTTGGGTGTAATCAATTAAAGTAAGAGCCTCTTGCAGAAATAAATAATAATTTACATTTTTTTATTTTTACAAGGCTTAATAATTGATGCAAAGCTGTTACCATGGTATATTTCAATTGTTTAATCACCACAAAAAAATAACTGAGCCAAGGAAGCAGCTTTATGAGAAAATTATCACAAATTT
>JAGLFI010000138.1 GCA_023144585.1 Desulfobacula sp.
AAAGAAAAAGAAGAACTCTTGTGTTACTCCTATGATGCCACGGGAAACTCATTCCTTCCGGATGTCATTGTATTTCCAGGCTCAGAAAAAGAAATCATTCAAATTTTTAAACTGGCATCAAAGGAAAACTTGATTGTGGTCCCCCGTGGAGCCGGATCCGGAATGACAGGGGGAGCAGTACCGATAAAGTGTGGCCTTGTGATGGTCACAAGCCGTATGAATAAAATTTTTCTTATTGATGAAAACAATTTTTTAGTAAGAGTTCAACCCGGAGTCATTGTTTCTGATATTCATAAAAGTGTAGAAGAAAAAGGCTTATTTTACCCTCCTGATCCCGCAAGTTCATCTGTTTGTACCATTGGTGGAAATATTGGTGAATGTGCTGGTGGACCCAGAGCAGTAAAATATGGGGTCACACGTGATTATGTTTTAGGATTAAGAGCTGTACTGCCGTCAGGAGAGGTGATTCAAACAGGGGTTGCCACGGCAAAAGGAGTCGCAGGATATGATCTGACGCGCCTGATTATCGGGTCTGAAGGTACCCTGGCAGTGGTGACTGAAATTACATTAAAGCTATTGCCAAAGCCCGAGACGGTTAAAACAATGGCTGTTTTTTTTGATAGTGTGCAAAAGGCCGCTAAAACCGTCTCCGGAATTATGAGAGAAACTGTTATCCCAAGGTGTGTTGAATATCTGGATGAAGCCTGTCTTGATCTTGTAAAAGATTCTCTTAGTTTTGACTTGCCTGAAAGCATTAAAGCTTTGTTGATAATAGAACTGGATGGAGATGTTAACACAGTAGAAAAAGATGCCGTAAATATAAAAGCATTGTGTTTTTCTTATGATGCCCTGGATGTGTTAGTTGCAAAAGATCAGCCAGAGGCACAAAAGTTATGGAATGCCAGAAAAGCTTTGTCGCCGATTCTTTATAAAATTGCAAGCAATAAGATAAATGAAGATATTGTTGTTCCCATCGATAAAATACCTGACCTGGTTCAGGTAACACAGAAGCTGCAAAAAACATCCGGCTTAAAGGTAGTCAGCTTTGGTCATGCAGGGGATGGGAATATTCATTGTAACATTATGTATAACAAAGCTGATGAAAATGAGTCAAAAAGGGCAAAAAAGGCGGTTGATGAACTTTTTAATGCGACGTTAAGCTTAGGCGGAACCATCACCGGAGAGCATGGGGTGGGTATCACCAAAAAAAAATACCTGGCCCAGGAAGTCGGTGCAACACAAATTGAACTTATGAAAGGGATTAAAAAAGTATTTGATCCTCAAAACATATTAAATCCCGGTAAGATTTTTAATTTATAATATTTCAGACAAAAAATTATTGAAGTTTTATTGCATACTGGTTGTGGATTAATAGTTTTTCCAAAATATCGATTTTTGGAGTTTTATTAGACAGGACACAGCATCTTATAGAAATTGAACAATATTTTGAACAAAGTTTGTTCTTTTTATTAAAATCTCCAAAACAATCGGGTGTGTCAATGGAATCCTTTTTAGTCGAGTTATTGATAAAAATCTGATCCAGTTGTTTTATTTCCATATTCATTCCATATGTTAATTATTTTTTGTATATTTAGTGTAAAAAAATCTATTGGTCAACATCTAATTTTTTCTATATCGAAGCCATTGCTTCCAATTTTTCAATCAGGGGTTTTAAAGTTTGTTTCCGAGTGGCGCAAATGCAAATACCCTGGTTTAGCAACCATTTGTCATCAAAGGAATCAAGATCCATTTTATCTATTTTATTAAATACATAAAGGGTAGGGATGTTATCTAATTTTAAATTTTTAAGAATTTTTTCAACAGATTCTTTTTGCTGGCTGTAGCGGGGATTGCTGATGTCTATCACGTGTAAAATAACATCTGCATCAGCCAGTTCTTCCAAGGTGGCATGAAATGCCTGCATTAATTCTTTTGGAAGATCTTGTATAAATCCGACAGTATCTGTGATAATGACCTCAGTATCTCTGGGGAATCTCAATCGCCTGCTGGAGGGGGCAAGGGTTGCAAACAATCGATTGGCTACAATAATCTTGCTTTGGGTTAAGGTATTCAATAAGATAGATTTACCGGCATTTGTATAACCAACAATGGAAATAATGGGTAAATTTTTTCGTTGACGCCTGGATTTTTGCTGCCGGCGCTGCTTATGGATTTTGACAATTTCTTTTTTCAACCGATTGATCCTGTCTCTGACCCTTCGTCGATTGAGTTCAAGTTTTGTTTCACCCGGCCCTCTGCCACCGATACCACCCGTCAACCGTGACATGGCAGTATTTTTAGTAATGAGTCGTGGCAGAAGATATTCCATCTGAGCCAGTTCAACCTGAAATTTACCTTCCCTTGATTTTGCCTGTTTGGCAAAGATATCAAGGATCAGCTGGGTCCTGTCAATGACCTTCATTTCAACAAAATCAGTAATAGAACGTATTTGAGAAGCGGACAACTCCCTGTTAAACACCAGCATGGTTGCATATTTCTGAATCGCCTGAATAATCAGGCTGGAAAGTTTTCCCTTACCCACAACAAATTTCGGATCAATGCTTCTCCTTCGTTGGACAGCGGTACCGATCACATTTATATGGCTGGTTTTGCAGAGTTCTTTAAGTTCATCCATGGAGGCCCAGGCTTCTTTAGGATCTAAAATTGTAGCATTGATTAAAAACGCATTTTCAGTACCTGATTCAGGCGTATATAAAAAATTCTTCCGGGTTAATTCTGACTCAAGTGCCAGAATTTGAGCCAGACAATCAATGTTCAAATCTTGAATGGTGCCAGGGTCTATAACCTGATATGGAGTTGAGTCTTCATTTGGAAGAATGTGACCTGAATAAACAGTTCCTGGCTTACCGTCTGAAGTGATACAAACAGCCGTAATATGATCCAGCCGCAACAGAGCAAGATCAGTTAAATCATCCCTTGTCAAGGGCTCATCTTTTAAATGTGTATGAATGAGACGCAGCCCTTTGAGCTTGCCGGGAAGCGCTGTATATCCGGAAGTTACTGGAATAACAATTTGATGTGCTTCTCCGACAATAACATAAATAACCTTTCCATTCCGATCGATGAGCAGACCGATCTGCCGTCTGATTGCATGGGAAAGTTTAACCAACAGGTATACAAGTTCCGGATCGATAATATAGTTGGGCGGTGTGCGGAAGTTATAGAGACTTTCTATTGTTTTAATCTGGGTCTTTCTCAGGCCTGACGAGTGACCGAAAAGTTTTTTCTTCATTCAAATTCCTGGTATGAATCCGGAGACAGTTCTTCAAACCGTGTATATTGACCTAAAAAATGCATAAAAGCAGTGCCAGTTGCACCGTTTCTGTTTTTGGCAACAATAATTTCAGCTGTCCTTTTTTTAGGATTGTCTGGTTCTTTATTATAAACGTCATCCCTGTATATAAATGCAACAATATCTGCATCCTGTTCCAGGGCGCCTGATTCACGAAGATCAGACAACATGGGACGTTTGTCCGAACGCTGTTCAAGCATTCGGTTCAATTGGGACAAAGCAAGTATTGGAACATTCAACTCTTTAGCCAGAGCTTTTAAAGATCTTGAGATTTCAGCGATTTCAAGGTCTCTTCGATTCGTCCTGAACGGGGGCTTCATCAACTGAAGGTAATCAACAATAATCAAACCCAGTTCATTGTGCTTTTGATAAAGCTTTCTTGCCTTGGCTCTTATTTCCATTGCAGTAATATTAGGAGTATCATCAATAAAAAGGGGCAGTTCATTTAAAACACCTGCCGCATCTGTTGTGTTTTGCCAGTCCTCCTGGCTGATAAACCCGGTTCTAAGCCTGTTTGAATCTATGCGCGCCTCTGAGGTTAGAAGCCTCATGGAAAGCTGCTCATTGGACATTTCAAGGGAAAAAACAGCAACAGGTTTGTGTTCCTCAAGGGCTATATTTCTGGCTATATTTAAAGCAAAGGCAGTTTTTCCCATACTGGGTCTGGCTGCAAGGATAATCAAGTCGGATTTTTGTAATCCAGAGGTAATATTATTGAATTTTGGATATCCTGTGGAAAGGCCTGAAAGCCCACCGTCTTTTCCCTGTTGCTCTTCAAGTTTATCAATGTTTAAATTGATCAAATCTCCTAAACTTTGAAAGGAATTGCCGGATTTTTTTTCTGAAATATTGAAAATAGAACTTTCAGCAAAATCAATAATATCTTCAAAGTCGCCTTTATTTTTCAGGCATTTTTCAATAATACCTGAGGAAGCCGTAATCAATTGTCTTAAAGACGCCTTTCCTTTAATTATTCTGGCATAATGAACCGCATTTACTGCAATGGGTGCTGCATCGGCAATAGCAGCAAGATAGGCAGCCCCACCAATACTTTCAAGCTCTTCTTTTTCATTGAG
>JAGLFI010000139.1 GCA_023144585.1 Desulfobacula sp.
GGAGAAATTATTAAAAGAGTAACAAAAAGCTGGGGAATTGATGTGTCGCCTATGTTTTCACCGGATGGTAAAAAAATAATATTTACGTCAAAACGGGGCGGAACTCCGCAAGTTTATATAAAGGATATTGAATCAGGAAGTTCGCAGAGGATGACGTTCAAAGGGAAGAATAATACATCTGCCGCCTGGTCACCAGATGGCAAAAACATTGCCTATGTGGGCATAGAAAAAAATAATATTGATATATTTGTAATGAATATTGATTCAGGAATGCCCGTGCAATTGACCATGAATGCGGGAGATAACGAAGATCCGGCCTGGTCACCGGACAGCAGCATGATGACATTTGCATCAACCCGAGAGGGTGGGATTTCAAGAATCTTTGTTATGAATGCATCCGGATCAGACCCGCGAAGACTTTTAAGGTTAAAAGGCAAACAGACCCAACCGGCTTGGTCAATGTCAAAAAGTACAGGAAATTGAGTTTAGATATTTATTAATTGAATAAGGAGGAGATAAGGTAATGAAAAAAAGAGTTTGGATTAATCTGGTAATGGCAATTCTTGTAGCAGGACTTTTTTTTACTGTCTCATGTGCAAAGAAAACTATTGTGTCTGATGCAACAACCATAGAGGATCAGGAAAAAATCAAAGCAGAAGCTGATGCAAAGGCTGAAGCTGAGCGTATTGCCCAGCAAAATCTTGAAGATCAGAGGCTTAATGAAAAAGCACTCACAGAAACCAAGGCCATGGCTGCAAAGAATCGATTTGAGAACCAGGATATTCATTTTGAATATGACAGCTCTGACTTAAGTTCCATGGCAAAGATGGTACTAAAGGAAAAAGCAGCATGGTTAAAAACAAATTATGTATCAGTAACTATTGAAGGCCATTGTGATGACCGTGGCACAACCGAATACAACCTTGCCCTGGGTGAACGGCGTGCAAGCACTGCTAAAAGTTATTTGATTAATCTGGGTGTTGCAGCTTCCCGTTTGAACACCATAAGCTATGGTGAAGAACAACCCATAGATTCCAGTGCAACAGAAACTGCCTATAGGGAAAATAGAAGGGCTCATTTTGCAATTAATTAAGCAAAGCGAGTAGAAGGGATTTAATTCAGGTGTAGTGCAAGGGTCCGAACAGCACGCTTGTTACACTTGAGGACAGATTTAAGGACAGTTCTAAAATCTGTCCCCGGACAAAATCTTTTGATTGTTGGAGTTTGGTTATGGGAATAAAAAATCTTTTTTATATAGTGGTCGTTGTGTTATTCTTGTCCGGCTGTGTGGAACCCCAGAAGTTTGTCAGCCTTGAAAACAGGGTGGCAGCCATAGAAATGGAAAACAACAGGCAACTTTTGAGACAAAAGGAAAGGTCAGATGACTCTGTTATTCGAAATGAACAGAATCAGTTAAAGCTTAAGGAAAATATCGGGATCATAGAAAAAAGATTAAATGAAAGCCATAGTATCAGCCAGGAAGAATATGCAGAACTGAAATACAATATCCAAACCAGCAAAGAAGATTTTCAACGAGTTGAAGGTTTAATAGAAGAAATTAATCATAGTTTTGAAGAGTATAGTCAAAAAGATAGAGAAACAATTGAGAAAAGACTTGAACAACTTGATCATGCCATCTCAAAAAATTATGAAAAATTGATTAAGCTTGAAAAATATATGGGATTTGAACCGTCGGCTGCAGACGAGATTGACGGGATTGAAAAAAAAGCTGCATCATCAGAAAATCCTGAAAAGAATGCTGAACAGGAATTATATGAGTTTGCAAAGAAGCTGTTTGATGATGGGGATATGGAAAACGCCCGCATCCAGTTTGGAAATTTCATCAATAAATATCCGGATTCTGATAATACAGACAATGCCAGATTTTGGATTTCCGACAGTTATTATGCTGAAAAATGGTTTGAAAAAGCCATTTTAGAGTACCAGAAAGTTCTGGAAAACTATCCAAACAGTAATAAATTGGCTGCAGCAAGATTAAAACAGGGATACGCATTTGCTGAATTGGGTGAAAAGGCCAATGCAAGACTTATCCTGAGGGAATTGTTAAAAAAACATCCAGACTCAAATGAAGCGAAATATGCCCAAAAGAAATTAGAAAGCTTAAAGTAAGTCTGTAACTCTCCATGGTAAAGGTAGTAGGCATTGACCCAGGGTTGGCAGGCACCGGTATCGGTGTTGTAGAGGAAAATTCAAGTAAAATTCTTGGGTATTCATTTGGAAGCATTGCAACTGATGCAAAAGATCCGATTCATTCCAGGCTTCACACTATTTATTCCAAAACCTTAGATTTCCTTTGTAAACAACAGCCTGATTTACTCGTGATTGAGGACATATACTCACTTGAAAAATACCCTGGATCAGGTATTATGCTGGGGAAAGTTTCAGGCGTTCTTCTTGTGGCGGCATATCAAGCAGGGCTTGATGTGGAAGAAATTTCTGTAAGGGAAGTAAAAAAAATTATTTCCGGTAATGGGAGTGCAAATAAATACCAGGTGGAAAGGGCTGTCCGCAATATTTTAAAACACGGGGAGCCTATCCGGCCTTTTCACGCCTCAGATGCACTGGGACTTGCTTTAACCGGATATTACAGGTACAAAAAAAGATTATGACCGAAAGAAGATTATGACCAAGAGAAAATTATGATCGGATACCTTGAAGGAAAAATTCTTCATTATGAGTCTGATGGTATTTTACTGCTTGTGGGCAGCATTGGATATGAAGTCTTATTGAATCCTCAAATGGTTGAGAAATTAAGATCTCAGGATTCAAACCAGGGTACAGAGGACAGCCATGTTTCTTTATATATTTATTATCATCTGACAGAGAGACAGCCTAAGCCTGTGCTCATCGGTTTTGAAACACTTAATGATAAAGAGTTTTTTCAAACCTTTATTACGGTAGATGCCATTGGTCCTATGAAAGCCATAAAAGCGATGACCCGGTCGGTGGGGGAGATGGCAATTGCCATAGAAAAAAAGGATGTTGCATTTTTAACAAGCCTAAGTGGAATTGGTAAAAGAACTGCTGAAAAAATTATTGCAACCCTTCATGGGAAAGTAGAAAAATTTATAGCTGTGACAGGTGTTTCAAAAGAAATTGATCAAAATAAAATTCCCATTGAAATGCACAATATCGGCCAACAGGTTGCAGACGTTCTTATAGAGCAATTGGGGCATTCCCACTCATCTGCGAAAAGAATGATCAAAGAAGCGTTTGAAAGGAATACCACGATTTCAACATCCGAAGAACTTTTTGATGAGATTTTTCAGGAGAAAAGATAGAATATGAGTGATGATATTATTTCTTATTTTTCTGATAAAAAAGGTATTGTAACATCAAACAGCACTCCTGATGATATATCTTCTGATATTGTATCTTTAAGACCCACAAGTTTTAAAGACTATATCGGCCAAAATGATATGGTTGAAACCTTGAAGATTGCCATGCAGGCAGCCAAAATGAGAAATGAACCTTTAGAACACATATTGCTTCATGGACCACCTGGTCTGGGCAAGACAACCGTTGCCCATATTATTGCCAACGAGATGGGCAAAGAGTTAATAGTCACTTCGGGACCCACTCTGGAAAAAGGAGGAGATCTCATCGGGATATTAACCAATCTGGGTGAGGGGGATATTCTTTTCATAGACGAAATTCATCGAATTCCAAAGGTTGTTGAAGAATTTTTATACCCTGCCATGGAAGACTTTGCCGTGGATTTTATATTTGATAAGGGTATTCATGCAAGAAGTCATCGATACCGGTTAAAGCAGTTTGTTCTTATCGGTGCAACCACCAGGGTGGGTCTGTTGTCCTCCCCGCTAAGGGACCGGTTTGGTATTTTCCGCACCCTTGATTTTTATTCAAAGGAACAATTGATTGTTATCATTAAGCGCTCTGCTGCTATTTTAAACACGATTATTTCTGATGATGGTGCCATAGAACTTGCAGAACGTTCCAGGGGAACTCCAAGGATTGCAAACCGATTATTAAAAAGAGTCAGGGATTATTCACAGGTGAAATCACATGGGAAGGTAAATCGGCAGAGTGTGCAGGCAGCCCTTAAACTTGAAGGGATTGATGTACTGGGACTCACATCGCTTGACAGAAATTACTTAAAAACGATAATAGATTTTTATATGGGAGGGCCTGTGGGGATTGAAGCAATAGCAGCAACATTGCAGGAGGAAACCGATACGCTTGTGGATGTTGTTGAACCATTTTTGCTGAAAATCGGTTTGGTTCTTCGAACATCCAGTGGCAGAAAAGCATCACAAAATGCATATCAACATTTTAAACTTAAACCATAGAGCCTCTTGCAGAAACTA
>JAGLFI010000014.1 GCA_023144585.1 Desulfobacula sp.
ATCATCAATAATCAGAATTTTTTTTATCACGGAAATATCCTTTTTTTCTCTTTTACAACGAATTTACACTTTTTTACAAGTTGGAAATATTTGATTTACAATTATCCATTATCCTTGACTCATCCTTAAAAGGGATTGGAAATAGAATTTATTATCAAATTTATTATTTAGGAGAATGAAAATGACAAAAAAGAAAAAAGTAATTTTAATTGTAAGTTCCTCGCTCCTGGTAATGGTGGCTTCCGGTTTTGGGTTTGTGATGATTACAGGGGCCTGCGGATTTAATTCGGCACATGGGCAAGAGTTTCATAAAAGAGGAGTGCCGACGTTCATGCAAAAAGAAATCGGCAGTTTTATCCTCTGGCGCATGGATAAAGGGATTGGAATCCTTGATTTGTCCGATACACAGCAAAAATTGTATGATGGGTTTCGGTCCCGGTTACAGGAAACTATGGAAAAGGGTATGGAAACACGGCTGGAATTCAAAAAACAGGCCCTGCTGGAGTTTGAGAAAGTGAGTCCGGATCTTTCAGTTATGGCGGTAGCGATCCAGTCCCATGTGGAAAAGATGTCATCGTCGTTATCCCAGAATTTAACTTTGTTCATCGACTTCTACACCTCTCTTGATAGTAATCAGCAAAGTATGATTACTCAGAAAATTAAAGAAAGAATAGAAGATCGTAAAAAATTATAATCTGAAGGTCACACGTAAACCTGGGCTGAAAAAAAGGGCATGGCCATGGCCATTGCCGGCAACTGGTTAATATGGGTTGGCCCATGGATTTGTTTGTTAATATTTTATAGGTAAGCTCTTTGAAAATTAAATAGTTGATTAATTCCTCGGGTGATATTTTTGATGCATTTTGATCAAGTATTCCCTTGAAATGTGGGTATATATTTGTGTGGTTGATATGTCTGAATGACCCAGCATGGTTTGAACAGACCTTAAATCAGCGCCGCCTTCAAGCAAATGAGTCGCAAACGAATGCCTTAATGTATGGGGCATGATATTTTTTGATATATTGGCAACAAGGGCATATTTTTTTATAATTTTCCAGAAGAATTGACGGGTCATGGGTTTGCCGGCCCTCGCGACAAAGAGATATGGCGTTGAAATATTTTTTAAAAGAAAGGGTCTGCCCTCCTTGATCCATTTTTGTGTGATGGATCTTGCCTGGGAACCAATGGGGATGACTCGCTCTTTGGAACCTTTTCCCATCACTCTTACAAAGTTTGCATCAAGGTTAATGTCCTGGAGGCATAGGGAGATAAGTTCAGAAACCCTTAAGCCTGCTCCGTACATGATTTCCATCATTGCGCAATTCCTCAGTTCCCGGGGCTTCCTGATATCCGGGGCGTCAAGAAGATCTGCAACTTCTTTGACCGTCATGATTTTTGGAAGTGCCAAACCGATTTTAGGAATATCAACATTTTTCACAGGGTTCTTCGTCACTTCTTTTTCATTGATTAAGAATTTATATAATCCCCGGATAGTAATCAGGTGTCTGGCTCTGGATTTGGCTGAAAGCCCCTTTTTGGTGAGGTCGATAAGCCAGGCAAAAATAACTGCAATATCTACATCATTTAAATTAAGAATAGAGTTTTTTTCAAGGAAAGTGATGTATTGGGCAAGATCAGTTGAATAGGATGCCACACTGTTATCGGACAATCCTTTTTCAATAATAAGAAAATCAAGATATTTTTGAGTTGATTCATCCATATTATTTATAGAAAAATTTCGGAAATACATCGAAACCCTATGGTGTTTGATGTAAATCCGGGTTTGAATAAAGCTCTTGAACTGATGGTTCCCTCCTTTTTGGCATTCCAGGCAGCACCTTTTGCAACGCAGTATTTGACGGTTCTTTTTGATTTGATTGGTGGAGTTTCCAGGTCAGAGGTCCACTCCAAAATATTACCCAGCATGTCGATAATTTGAAATTCGTTTGCAAAAGCATCATATTCGTCTGCTGCACTGGTGTCGGCCAGTCCACTTTGTTCAATATTTACAGCCTTGGGATTAAATTCATTACCCCAGGGATATTTATATCCCATATCTGTTCTGGCGGCTGATTCCCATTTTGCCTCTGTGGGGATTTGTCTTTCGATCCAGGAGGCAAATGCAATGGCATCATCCACACTGACCTGGACTACCGGGTGATTCCTTTTTTCGTGAAGGTTTGAGTCCGGTCCAAAAGGCTTATGCCAGCAGGCACCTTTTATATCTTCTGACCCGGCACTCTTATTCCAGGTTGAGCTTGTTGCATTTTTTTTAAACCTTGAAGAATATACTCTGCCATATCCCAGTTTTTCTGCGGTCGTGACATAACCGGTCTCCTCGATGAAGATTTCAAACAAAGAATTGATAACCGGATATATGCCAATATAAACTTCAGGCATATCAAATTGCTGTAATTCAAGACTGGATTTGATACTTTTTTTTGTACCGATAGTATATTTTCCTTTGGGAACCACGACATATTTATTATATTTTTTTTCTCTTTCACCTAAGGTTTCATCAAACTGCTCTGCAAGTTCTTTTTTTTCTCTAAACTCTTCTAAGGTTTTGAGTTCATCTTCATCGAGTTCATTCACTTCTTCTAATTCTTCATTCTCGTCGATCTCTATTTCTTCTATGTCCTCATCAAGTTCCTCTAATTCTTCATCTTCATCAAGTTCTATTTCCTCGATATCTTCATCAAGGTCATCTACCTCTTCAAGAGTTTCATCTTCACCAGGGCTATCTGTTCCAGAGTCATCTACCTCTTCAGCGTTTTCATCAAGACCTTCACCTTCTTCAAAAAGAGTGCCCTTAGTGATTTTATTCAGGATGTTTTTAATTTGATTTACAATATCATTCGGGTCAGTATCTGTATCCTCCGGTTGATAATCTTCGAGGAAATCCGCAACAGCTTTTAGGAGACCAGTGGCCTGATCAAGATCAATATCACCGGTTTCCACTGCATCTGAAAAAGAGCTGAGGAGGTTATTTTTTGCTTCCTGGGTCATGTCAAATACATTTGAATCGGAAATAGTAATGTTCTCAGGGTTCTGTTTCTTTTTGGAAAGTTTTTCCAAATCTGCATTAATCGAGGATTTGATACTTGAGAAGTTTCTTCGTTTTGTTTTGATTTTTGAAAGATTGTCACCAACATCCCAGATGGATTTGATCAGGATATCCGTATCAATTGAATCTAATTGTTTTACGGATTCTTCTGAAGTATAAAAAGCTCGTATTGCTGAGATCGCTTTTTGTTTTACCGAATTTGGTCGGTAATTGAGGTTGGCAATTGCCTGGTCTATCCCTTCAAAAGAGATGGATATGTTTGCCAAAGGCTTTAGTCTCCTGTTTGCAGTTTGATATTGCTTCGTATTATGATATATTCACAATATTATTTCAACTCACCCTGAATATTTCATTATATTTTTTATATTGGGAAATTGGGTTGGACATCATTTTATTTAAACATATGATTGAATTTTTTGATAATTGTGCTAAAGGTATATGGTTATGAGTAAAATAATTACCATCGCCGGTCAGAAAGGTGGGACAGGAAAAAGTATTACATCGGTAAATCTTGCCACATCACTTGCTTTGTTTGAAAAAAATACGCTGTTAATAGACTGTGACCCGCAGGGATGTTCCACCCAATGGTGTGGTATTAAGGATTTGGATTATAATTGTGATATCACATCAGTTCTGTCTGGAAAAGCTGTGCTGAAAGATGCAATTGTAAAAACTCAAGTCAATTACCTGGATATAATGCCTGCAGGATTTAATTTATTTCAGGCTGCCTTGAAATTGGCAAAAAATCCTGGAAATGAAAAGATTTTACGTCTTTTCTTAAAGGATGTTGAAGGTGAGTATGAGTATATTATTATTGACTCTCCTTCGTCATACAATTTTTTAAGTGTTACAGCTATGACGGCAGCTGATTGGCTGCTTGTCTGCATGAATGTCCATCATAATTCTGTCGAAGATTTCTATTGTCTGCTCCGAATGGTAAAATATATTCGGACAACTCACAATGTTCCCTTGAAAATAGCCGGAGTTCTTTTCAACCGGTGTGAAACAAAAGAAGAGATTCTTTCCTTTCTGGAAAATCAGGATTTGTCAGATATAAAACAAATGGTTTATGATACATTTATTCCTGAAGATGACAATATTAAAAAATCAATTAATCTAAAGATCCCTGCAGCATTGCAGGATGTAAAAAGTCCAGCAGCTGCGGTATCTGAGTTTCGCAAAGGAACTGCATTTTTTCTTCAAATAGAGAGGTGTTTTATGAAATTGACTAATCCCGAGATTATTCAGGAAAGTGAAAAAGAATTTATTGATACAATAAATGCAGAATTAGATTGGGAAGCTATTGAAAAGATGCTTCTTGAAAAGCATAGTTTTACACTTCAAGATGAAATAGACTATAAAAATGGTGATTTGATAGTTTATAACGATAATATTGCCTATAAATTTGATTTTGAAATTAAGGTTCCATTATCTGTAATTTTTAACAGGCAAGGCGAATGTTTAGAGATTTCAACCCTGAGAGATGATTTTGAGGAAAAGGGTGAAGACGATTTGCTTCATGAAGAGAATACAACCCCTCCAATAAGCCATGGGCAGGAAGACAAGGTGGCTCGGATGGCTTCAAATATTGCTGATATGATTTCTGAAATAAACCAGCCGGAAACAAATCAGTCAGGAACAAATCAGTCAGGCGAATGATGAATACAGATGCTGAACAAAATGAGGAACTGACCCCTACATTTGTGAGAGATCAGTTGGATGAGATTCTTGCACAGGAAATTACCACTCTGCTGGATGTGGATTCATATTCTGCAATGATGTCTTTTAACCTTGCAAGCATCTTCTGTATTACACTTATTATTGAAAGAGAAAGAGAAATTAAGCAGTATTCGGATTTCTCTCCGGAAAGGTATACAAAAGATTCATTTGTCAATGAACTGATAGATATCGGGCTTGAAAAAGATGACGCACTTGAAAAGACGGTTAGTGCTGTTTTGAACAAAGGATATATCAGTACGGATACAAATGGGCACTTAAAAGCTGAAATGCCTGCTTTTATGATGGTTGGTTTTCTTGACAACATGTTTCCCGGTATGCAGGGCATGCACCTTGTTGCTTTCGTCCTTCAAATGAATGATGAGGTAAATTCAGAAAGGAAAAGCCTTAAACTTGCTAAGGATAGTTTTAAATCCATCCTGAAAAGCCGTGGAGTGTCCGTTTCAAAGGATAGTGCTCAGAAAAAAGCATCCCAAATAGTTTCAGGTGATGGTGCAACCCAAACCCAGTCTAAGGAAATTTCCCGGAAACTTAAAAAAGAAAATTTCAATCGTTTGGCAACCTTAATTAAAAAAAGAAAAAAACACTCGCTTGATTCTCCTGGGCAATTAAACATAAAGGATCTTTTTGATAAAGGTCCTTCAAAACAAGAGTTAGAAGCTAAAAAAGCAGAGATAAAAAAGATAGAAGAAGCAGCAAAAAAAGCAGCAGGACTTGCAAAAGAGCTGGCTGAGAAGGATGAAAAAATACGGGAAGCAGAAGAGGCAGCAAAGCAAGCTGCAAAACAGCTCCAGGAAATTGAACTAAGGGAAAAACAGCTTCTGGCAGCCCAGGAAGAAGCTCTCAAATCCGAGGAAAAGATATCCCAATTAGAAGCCCGTGAAGCCCAGATGGCTGAGAAAGAGGCACAGTTAAAAGCTTTAGAAGAAAGACTCAAACAGGATGAAGAACAAAAATTACAACGTGAAGAGGACGTCAGGCAAAAGCAGGTACAGGAAGAACAAATGAAAAAAGCTTCTAAGGCAGATGAAGATATTGAATCTCAGATTGCTGCCTTTGAAAGCGAATTGACCATGCCTTGCCCTCTTTGCAAAGACGGGGAGGTTGTTTCAAAAACAACGGAAAAAGGAAAAGAGTTTTTTTCATGTACAAAATCCGATTGTCGGTTTGTTTCTTGGGATAAACCCTATCATTTTGAGTGCCCTTTATGTAAAAATTCATTTTTAACGGAAACCACGGCATCTAACGGTGAAAAAGGCCTTAAATGCCCCAGGGCATCCTGCTCGTACACCCAGAATAACCTGCTTGATCCAAAACAGAATATGATGGCGCAGGCGGCAGGCAGTTCGGCACCTAAAAAGAAGAGAAGGGTAGTGAGAAGAAGAAAGAGACGTTAATGGCGATATTTTTTATTGATAAAAAACTTGATAGAGTTTTTTCAAAAGTCTTAAAGGGTTCCCGTCTTTCCAAGGAAGACGGGATTTGTATTTATGAAACCCATGATCTGATCGGTTTGGGGCAGATTGCAAACTATGTCAGAAGGTCTTTGCATTGCAATAAAGCGTTTTATATTTATAACCAGCATTTAAATTATACCAATATATGTAAGAATCGGTGCCGGTTTTGTGCATATGCCAGGGACCGCAAAGAAAAAGGCGCTTATACCTGGTCCATTGAAGAGATTGCCAAAAGGCTTTTAGAACGTATTGATGAACCCGTTAACGAGCTGCATATTGTCGGGGGACTGAATGTTGATTTAAAATTTGAATATTTTATTGATCTTTTAAAGACAGTCAAAAGGGTCAGGCCAAATGCCACCATTAAAGCCTTTACCAGTGTGGAAATTGATTATTTGTCCAATCTTGCCGGGCTTTCTTTGGAAGAGACCATTCAAAGGCTTAAGGATGCAGGCCTTGAAATGATGCCGGGTGGTGGGGCAGAGATATTAAATTCAAGAATCCATGAAGAATTGTTCCCCAGAAAAATAGGTCATGAACGCTGGCTTGAGATTGTAAGGGCGGTTCATAAGGCAGGGATTAAAACCAATGCGACTATGTTGTACGGCCATATTGAAACCATTGAGGAGCGGGTAGATCATCTCATCACGCTTAGAGAACTGCAGGATGAAACAGGCGGATTTTCTGCTTTCATTCCTCTGGCATTTCATTCTGAAAATACTCAGATTTCTCATATTTCACCCACAACAGCCATGGATGATTTAAAAAATGTGGCGGTAGCTCGTCTTATGCTGGATAATTTTGATCATATCAAAGCCTATTGGGTGATGATAGGCGAAAAACTTGCCCAGGTGGCCTTAAGCTTTGGGGCCGATGATCTGGACGGGACAATTATTGAAGAGAGGATTACCCATATGGCCGGGGCCAAATCAGCCATAGGCCTTACAAAAGATCAAATGAAGGATATGATTACCAGGGCGGGGTTTGAACCGGTAGAACGGGATTCTTTCTATCATCCGATTAACTGATTATGTAGATATAATGAACCGGGTATTATGAATAAGTTAAATCATATTATTGAGAAAGTTAAAGAGAATCAAAGAATTGATATCAATGAAGGCCTTGTTTTGTTCGGGAAGGTTGATTTTTTGACTCTGGCAAGTCTTGCAAACCAGAAACGGTTTTTTTATCATCCGGAAAGAATTGTTACCTACGTGGTGGACAAAAATATTAATTATACCAATATATGTATATCCGGTTGCAGATTTTGCGCTTTTTTTGAACCCCCACACCAGGGCAATGGGTATGTTATTTCAAAACAGGAATTATCTGATAAAATTCGAGAAACCATAGATCTTGGTGGTACACAGATTCTTTTGCAGGGCGGCATGCATCCTGATCTTGAAATTGATTATTATGTGGATATGTTAATCTATATTAAAGAAAATTTTGATATTCATATTCACGGGTTTTCCCCCCCGGAAATAGATTTTATTGCGAAAAAGTCTTCTCTGTCCATTGCTCAGACCATATCAATCTTAAAAAAGGCAGGCCTTGCTTCCATCCCGGGTGGCGGAGCGGAAATTTTGTGTGATGATATCCGGCAAAAGGTTTCCCCCAATAAGTGCTTGTCGGAAGAATGGCTTGAAGTAATGCGGCAGGCCCATCTACAGGGGATGAGATCCAGTGCCACAATGATGTTCGGCCATCTTGAGAAAGAGATTCATATTTTTGATCATATGGATAAAATCAGGGCCTTACAGGATGAAACCGGGGGATTTACAGCCTTTATCCCCTGGACCTTTCAGCCGGACAATACAAAGATAACTGTTAAAAAAAAGACCAGTGTGGAATATTTAAGGGTTCTGGCAATGAGCCGGTTGTTTTTTGATAATATTGATAATATCCAGGCATCCTGGGTAACCCAGGGAGATAAAATCGCCCAGACCGCACTTTTTTTTGGTGCCAATGACATGGGGAGCACCATGATTGAAGAGAATGTTGTGGCTTCAGCAGGCGTTGATTTTATGTTTTCTAAAGCCGAACTGACGCGGTTGATCACCAAAGCCGGGTTTGAACCCAGGCAGCGGGACTGCTATTATCACCTGCTATGACCATGAATGTCAAAAACCTTATCTGTATTGAAAGCCACAACAAAAGAGAGCTTCACCGTGCCGGCTGGATAATAGTCGATTCTTCTACCGTTATTGAGAATGGATTCATTGAGATTGAGAATGGATTCATACGGGATGTTCACAAAAGAACCCCAAAAGAAAAGAGTATTGATCACGGCCCTGGTGTATTAATACCGCCCCTTGTTAATGCTCATCTTCATCTGGAATTGTCTGCCTTAAACGGCAGTCTGCCCTTTGACAAGGGATTTAAACTCTGGGTTAAAATGCTATTGGAAAAAAGAGAGGCCCTTGGAAAAGAAAAACTTATCAAAAAAGCTCAAAATTCTGTCCAGGATTTAATAAAGTCTGGGAATCTCTATGTGGGAGACATATCAACCCTTGGAATTACCAAATCAATTATTGAAGATTCCGCTTTAAACGGCATCTGTTTTCATGAGTTTCTGGGATCAGACATTTTACCGACTTTTATCCAAAAAAATGATTCTGTCTCCTTTTCTGTTGCAGGACATGCTCCTCATACGACTTCTCCTCAACTGCTAAAGGTACTAAAAAAGCGCTCTAAATCAGAGGGTTTGCCCTTTTCCATCCATATGGCAGAGTCTGATGATGAATCTGAGTTTATAAATGAAAGAAAAGGGCAGTGGGCCGATTTTTTAACTTCCAGAGGGATTGACTGGTCATCCTGGGATATCGGATCAAAAACACCCATAGCATATGTAAATGATATGGGACTGCTTGATCCTTTAACCATAGTTATTCATCTTTTAACTGTGAATGACAAGGATATAGAAATACTTGCACGGTCAAAAACAAAAGTTTGTGTCTGCCCCAGAAGTAATCAAAATCTTCATGGGAAACTTCCTGATATTGAAAAAATGATCACTGTCGGCATTCAACCGGCTCTTGGGACAGACAGCCTTGCCAGCTGTGATTCATTAAATGTTTTTGACGAAATGATTTTTGTGAAAAAACAGTACCCCGGGCTTGATCCTGCAACTATTTTTTCCATGGGCACTATAAATGGTGCCAGAGCCTTGGGGATCGAACAATTAACCGGCACACTTTCCAAGGGGAAAAGAGCACAGTTCTTGTACCGATCAGTGAAAGCCGTGAATAAAAAGGATCTTTTTCAAAGAATAATATCCAATGAATGACAAAAAAGTATATATGGGGAAAATCAGCTATATCAATGCCGCCCCTGTTTTTTATGGCCTTGATCATGGCCTTTTGCCGGCCTGGTTGAAAATGGTGGCGGATGTGCCGTCTGCCCTAAACCGGAAAATAATAACCGGTCAGATACAAGTAAGCCCCATATCAGCAGCCTTTTATGCCATGAATCACAGGGAGCTGTTATTGCTTCCAGATCTGTCCATATCCTGTAACGGCAAGGTACTAAGTGTCATTTTAGCCAGCAATTATGCCATTGATGACCTTGAAAATAAAAAGGTGATGTTCTCCCAGGATTCTGCATCTGCCGCCTCTTTCTTAAAGATGATATTTAATCAGAGGCATATTTCTCCAGTCTATGAAGTTGGGGCTGTAACCGATTGCCGGATGATTTCCAAATCTGTTGATGCAGTATTGGTGATCGGAGATACAGCCCTTAAGCATCCATGGAGTCAAGCTTTTGAATATTGTATTGATTTGGGACAGCTCTGGTATGAAATGACACAGCTTCCTTTTGTATTTGCTGTCTGGGCTGTCAGGCGCTCTTTTGCTGAAAAATATCCCTCCTGTGTAAAAGAAATCTGCGAGTTGCTATTGGAATCAAAAAAACAAGGATATCAGTATATTGACAAGGTTGTTGAAGCAGGGAAAAATAAATTAAACCTGGAACAATCTGTTATTAAAGAGTATTTTGATTTGCTTCATTGTGATCTTGATGAAAACAAAATCAAGGCAATGCAATTATTTTTTGACTCTCTTTTTGATCAGGGAATTTTAAAGGAAAAGCCGGACGTAAGATTTTTTATGTCTTAATAATCTGGTAAGGAATAATGAAGAAAAAGCGGTTAAGAATATCTAAGATGGCACTGGCATATTCAGGCCTTTCTCTTGCTGTCTTTTTCTGGGCAATTAACACAGTCATTGCAAAAGCCGTCATATTTCAGATAAAACCCATGACCCTTTCTTTTTACCGGTGGGTGGTGGCATTTGTTATTATTATGCCCTTTGCCATTCCCCACCTTAAAAAGGATGAAAAGTTGATCAAACAACATTTGGGCTTTTTATTTATTTTAGCTGTTCCAAGTGTGGCTGCCGATTATGACCATCCTTTTTTCCTGGATAATGAACAGGGAAAAACCTTATTTTTTACAGGCTTTGGGTGTTACGATTTCTCTTTTAGGGATGCTGCTGATCGTAACCAAGGAATCATGGCAGCTTTTGTCCACGCTCTCTTTTAATCCCGGAGACTGACTGATTGTTCTTTCCATCGCATCCTGGGCATTTTATTCCGTCATGTTAAAAAAACGACAGATTAATATTTCACCCATCTCTTTTTTTACGATTCTGATATTTTTCGGCATTCTTTGTATTTTGCCTTTTTATTTATGGGAACTTACTGTTTTTAAAGGATTTGAGATCAACTCTACAAATATATTGATTTTTCTATACCTGGGCATATTCCCTTCAATTCTTTCCTATATCTGTTGGAATTACGGGGTCAGAACAGCTGGGGCATCCATTGCATCGGTATTCATGTATTTATTGCCGGTATTCACCTCAATTATTGCTTATTTCTTTTTAAACGACAGGCTGTTACCGAATCAAATAGTCCAAAATTTCCCCCATGGTCTAAATATATAAAACTTCAGAAATCTCCCCCATCTTTC
>JAGLFI010000140.1 GCA_023144585.1 Desulfobacula sp.
TAACCGGACATCACTGAAAAAAAATGGATCTTTTTGAATCTCAAAATTATCAGGACAAATCCTTAACCAGTCCTCTGGCGAACAGGATGCGTCCCAGAATCCTTGATGAGCTTGTGGGTCAGGAGCATCTCATCGCAAAAGGATGTCTTCTTCAAAAGGCTATTGAAGATGACAGGTTATTTTCCATTCTTCTCTGGGGGCCGCCCGGATGCGGCAAGACAACTATAGCAGGCATTATTGCCAATGAAACAAAATCTGAATTTGTGGAGATTTCCGCTGTTTTGTCCGGGGTTAAAGACATCCGGCAGATTATCAAACAAGCCAAGGAAAGACGGATCCTGTATAAAAAACAAACCATTCTGTTTGTGGATGAAATCCACAGGTTCAATAAAGCCCAGCAGGATGCCTTTCTTCATCATGTGGAAAAAGGGCTGATTACCCTTGTGGGAGCAACCACCCAAAATCCTTCCTTTGAAGTTATTCCCGCCCTGGTATCCCGGTGCAGGGTATTTACTTTAAAAACTCTTGAAAAAGAAAGCATTTTAATTATCTTAAAACGGGCCTTGATAGATACTGAAAACGGTTTGGGGCTTGAGACAGAGAGGATATCCCATGACGCATTGGAGCATATTGCAAGATTATCTGACGGCGATGCCAGGATTGCTCTGACCAATCTTGAGACGGCAATGCTTCATTTTGTACAGAAAAAGCAGATTAATGTCCAGGATATTGAGTCGGCCATTGAAAAAAAATCACTTTTATATGATAAGGCGGGTGAAGAGCATTTTAATCTGATTTCCGCTTTTATTAAGAGCATGCGGGGCAGTGACCCGGATGCGGCGGTTTATTGGCTTGAGCGGATGCTAATGTCTGGGGATGACCCCTATTATATGCTGAGAAGAATGATACGATTTGCAACAGAAGATATTGGTATGGCTGATCCGGGAGCACTGACCATGGCCTTGAATGCCAGTGAGTCTTTCCGAATTTTAGGCCGTCCCGAAGGAGATGATGCAGTGTTTCAGGCAGCTGTCTACCTTGCAACTGCTCCCAAGAGCAATGCCGTTTATACGGCGCATAAACAAGTAAAAAAAATGATTCAAAAAATCGGTTACTCCCCGGTCCCGCTTGTAATCAGGAATGCCCCGACAAAGCTGATGAAAGAGTTGAATTATGGTAAAGGGTACAAGTATGCCCATGATTATAAGGATGCCTATATTCCCCAGTCCTATCTGCCGGATGACCTTGAAGATCAAAGATTCTATTTCCCAACGGATCGGGGATATGAGAAAACCGTAAAACAGCGGATAGAAACTTGGATCAAATTAAAAAAGAAAATATAAATAGTCCGGATGCGTATTGATCCAAGGGCCTTTGATGAATCAGTTAGAGGACTGCCTGAAATACATGAGCCTGCCAAGAGCCAGATCATACTCGTTCCAGTCATCAAGATACGAGCTTAATGCCTCCCTGTAATGGTGGGCTGCTTTTTCCCTGTTTTGATCTCCTTCCGCCCATAGACCTAACGCTGTGTGCAGGGTAATTAATTTTTCAGGTTTTTGCCCGGCAAGTTTAATCAGCCGGGTCTCTTTTATTTTTAAAACAAGGTGTTTGCTGATAATGCTGTACCAAGGGTCAAGGATCTCTTTTGAGAATTTTGTTAAGTGATCCTTTGATTCCCGGTGCTTTCCCATGATATTCAGGATTTCTCCTTTTAATAATCCCAGGCTGAGACTTAAGGCGGACTCCCGGGTGGGCTGCTTAAAAAAGATATCAATGTAATCAATCGCTTTGTGCCATTCACTGTTCGTGGTATGGTAAGAAGCAATTGTTCCAACAATGGCCCTGTTTTTCGGTGCCAGTTCAAGAAATTTGTCATAGATTTTGATTTTTTCTTCATACTTAAGTTTGGCTGAGTCAAACTGGTTAATCAATGCCGTCATCGTTGCTTTTAGTTCGGCTGCCTGTTCTCTGTATTCCAGAGCTTTTAGCCTGAATGCTTCAACATCGTTTTTGTGGGTCTGTTTATTTTCCAGATATTTCGCATGTTCTTCCTGGATGCGATTCAGTCTTGAAAAAGATAGATAATCAACCCAATCATTGATACCGGCATTTAAAATGGATTGTTTAAACATCTTTCCTGCAAGCCCCAACTCTTTATTCTCTTCTAAAATAAGCCCTTCTATAAACAGTCTCCAGCTTTTTTCAAACCGGTTTTCATAGTCAATAAATTCAGGATCTATTCTTTTTTTATTTTTTAATATTGTTGCCAGATAGCCTAAAAATTCATTTTCTTCATGCCAGGCCATAGTAAAAAGACTTTTTGTAAGAGCAGTGGTTTTCTCATGGTTTGTTATCCAGTCGATAATATAGAGCATCAGTCTGGATGTGGTATTTTCCTGTTCTATCAAGGAAAGTATTTTAAAAAAATGCCTGCTCTTATCAAAATCCATGGTACAAAAATTCAGCATTCCTGCTGAAAACAACAGAACAGGGTCTTCGCTTGTTTTAAGCATGGTTTTATTTAGTTCTGCGGCTTCCTTGAACTTATTTTCAATCGCAAGGCTTGTAATTTGTTCAAGTTTGGATTCCAGAGAAAAATCAAGAATTCCATTCCAATGAGGCTGACCGGTTTTAATTGATTCAACAAACTTGGCCGGCCTTGAGATGGGCAGTATGAGTCCGAAATCTGATAAAGGCGTGTTGATTTTGCAATAACCACTTGTCAGATCAGATATCACTCCCGATGCAATCCCAATGACATTGCCTTTAGCATTAATGGCGGGACCGCCGCTGTTCCCCTTATAGATAGAGGAATCCACCTGAATAATTTCCTTGGTGGTTCTTCTGACATGCCCCCGTGTAATACTGGTATTAATGTGGTCATCCTGGGTGCGGTTTCCTAAGGGAAATTCTAAAATTGCTACAGGTGATAGGCGCTGAATATCATCGGAAGAAGTTGTCTTTTCAATGGGTAAAGGTTTCAAGTTGGAAGGCAGGGTATCAATTTTTAAGACCGCAAAATCATTTTTAAATGGAGACTTTATCCTTTCGCCGGTTTTTATGGAAGACCTTGGAACCCCGACGATTCTCAGGTTGCCTTCGCCACCAGTACTGTAAGCTGATGAAAGAAAATAAGAATCCGACAATTCCACGCTGCCTCTTAATGCCGGCAAACGGTTGAATGCTTTTTGCCCTTCAAACCATAAAAACATCCTGTAATCAAATTCTCCCGGGTTTTTTAAAATGGCATACTGGTTATAAACCTGGAAAAGAGAGATGTCATCAAGCCATGGACATGCGACATGACGATTGGTTAAAAGATATCCGTTGCTGTCCACCAGAAAGGCTGTGCCTTCCACCCTGTTTTTATATATAATTTGTTTGGTATCCGACAGCCAGTATTCCACCATTAAAAATGCAACAGAACTGGCATAGGATTCTATAAAATTAGAAAGTACCACTTCTTTTTTGTTTTTATCAAAATTGACATACAGCCATGAGATGGTGCCAACGGCAACGATCCCTGCAATAATTAAAATCAGTAATACCACTACCTTTTTAAACCACCGTAATTCCTTGAGCAGCCGGGGGTTTTTTTTGTATGGTAATGCCTTACGGTCTGAATAGGGCAGCCGGTCTAAAATACGTGATAATGCAGACGCCACTTTGCCCATGGTTTGAGACCGCAGGTCAGGGTCATCCGACAGCATGATTTTGATCAGAACGGCAAGCTCTGGGTCCAGACCTTTCAATTCATCAACCTTTGAGGAGAAGTCTTTTAGATTGTGATCTGCGGTTAACAATTCAATAAATATTTTTCCAAGAAACCAGATACCACTTTTAAAATCAATAGCTCTCCGGTTGATAATGTCGGGATGGCAATCCAGCAGTTTTTGCAGCATGGGACCATGGTGGGTCGCCCTTGCATTCAGAAATCTGGAAAGCTTGTAATTGATTTTCACATGGAGATCATTGGCCTTTCCCTTGGGGATCAGGATATCATCAAGAATCAGATAGGGCATAAAATGATCTTTTTTATGCAAGAGATCAAGTACACAGGCAATATTGTGGAAAAGGGTGACTATTCTGCGCTGATCATTCAACAGTCCGGACACAAAGATAGATCCCCAGTCAGCTGCATCGACCCATTCGCTGACCCTGTACCAGACATCATTACTTTTCTTAATGGCATAATGTTCGACAAAGTGTTCTGATGGTAATTTTTTAAATTCTTCGACAGGCTGTTACCGAATCAAATAGTCCAAAATTTCCCCCATGGTCTAAATATATAAAACTTCAGAAACCTCCCCCATCTTTCCTCCTCACCGGCACTGA
>JAGLFI010000141.1 GCA_023144585.1 Desulfobacula sp.
ATATGGGGATTACCAAGGGCGGCGGCAGAAAATCCTTTAAGGATGTAAAATCATATAAACGACGCAAACGCTGGATGTAAACTGTAATTTTAGGAGTTCATTATGAAGATACTGGTTGAATATAATGGTGGAGAAATTGACAGACTGGCTTTGTCCCTGGCAAGAGACTTTGCAAAGACAAACAAGGCCTTTGTTTATGTGATGACTTCCATGGAAGGTGGCGCTTCTGAAAAAAAATCAAATATTTTGAAAGCAGAACAAGGCCTTGATTTTGCCGGTAAACTCATGGAACGTTCAGGAGTCGAGTATGATGCCCAGCAAAGCGTCAGAGGGCTTTCTCCTGATGAGGATCTGGTTAAATTTGCCGAAGAGAATGAAATTGATCAAATTTTTCTTGCCATAAAGAAAAAATCCAGAGCTCAGAAAGCTCTCTTAGGTTCCACATCAAGATATGTTATCCTTAAAGCCCCCTGCCCTGTCACTACAGTGAAATTTGACCTTGACAGCATTAAAACAGAAGACCTTTTAAAAGATCGACGGGTACTGGTGGTTGATGATGAGCCCGATATCCTGAAAACGGTTGAAGAGCTTCTGGACATGTGTTCGCTTGATACAGTCGCCACTTTTGATGAAGCCAAAAAACTTCTTGAAAATAATCCATATGATATGGCGGTTCTGGATATCATGGGTGTCTCCGGGTATGATGTCCTTGAGCTTGCACGGAAAAAGGATATTCCTGCGCTCATGCTCACCGCCCATGCCCTGACCCCGGAAAATTTAAAGGAATCTATTCAAAAAGGTGCGGACTCCTATATTCCCAAAGATGAACTGGCCAATCTTGTCAGCCATGTAGCCGATGTCATCAAGGCACGCATAGAAGGCAAACAGGGCTATGGCTCCTGGTTCTCCAATCTGAAACCCTTCTTTGATAAATCCTTTGGAAAAGGGTGGCGAGATAAGGATAGATCTTTCTGAAATTTCTTTGATGATAAATACGGCAGATAATACAAACCGTCATTACGGCTCATAACTCTTTTTTTACTGGGCCGTAATTTCTAATTACTCGTATCACTAGCTTCTTTCCTGTCACCCAGAAATTTTATTGATCTTTTGATAATAAAAAAAAGCTGTGACAAAGCATTTAATTTTTTTGTCACAGCTTTGCCACAGCTTTAATTTTAAGATTAATTATTTAGTGTCTGACCGAAAAATAGGCGATTTTCGATCGGGCACTATTTGTAATCATAAAATCCTTTACCCGTCTTTCTCCCCAGCCAGCCGGCCTCAACATATTTTCTCAAAAGCGGGCAGGCTCTGTACTTTGAATCTTTAAATCCATCATACAATGTCTCCATGATAGCAAGGCATGTATCCAGACCAATGAGGTCTGCTAAAGCAAGTGGTCCCATGGGATGGTTGGCACCCAGCCGCATAACCGTATCAATATCTTCAGGTTTACCAACACTCTGGTAGAGGCAGAAGACAGCTTCATTGATCATGGGCATCAATATCCTGTTGGCAATAAATCCGGGAAAATCATTGGCCTCAGCAGGGGTTTTTCCAAAGTCTTTACACAATTTCCAGGTAATATCAAATGTTTCATTTGATGTGGCAAGGCCCTTAATCACTTCAACCAGTTTCATCACAGGAACCGGATTCATAAAATGCATGCCGATGACTTTGTCCGGTCTCGATGTTCTGGCGGCTATTCTTCCAATGGGGATAGAAGAAGTATTGGTGGACAAAATAACTTCCGGTGGACAGATTTCATCAAGATCTTCAAAAATTTTAAATTTTAAGTCTTCTCTTTCCACAGCTGCTTCAACGACAAAATCTACGGATGCCATATCTTTTAAATCAGTGGTGGTGGTAATTCTGCCAAGGATTGCTTTCTTTTCATCCTCAGATATTCTTTGTTTTTTTACCATCCTGTCAAGATTTTTAGAAATAGTAGCCATGCCTTTTTCACAAAATTCTTCTTTAATATCACTCATGACGACTTCAAGACCGCTTGCGGCCACAATCTGTGCAATTCCGTTACCCATCTGACCGGATCCAATAACACCAAATCTCTTTACTTCCATTGTTCCTCCTAAATTTATGTCTATCCTAATAGTTCATATTCAATGTACACTTTCACAGCTCGTTGTCATATCACCTGTTGACAACAAGTGCAACCGCTTCTCCGCCACCCAGACAAAGTGAGGCAAGCCCCTTGTTTACATTTCTTTTTTCCATTTCATATAATAGTGTGGTCAATACCCTGGCACCGGATGCACCGATGGGATGGCCTAATGCAACACTGCCGCCGTTAACGTTTACCTTTGCAGGATCAAGTTCCAGCACCTTGTTAATACCTGAGGAGCTTCCGGCAAACGCTTCATTAATTTCAAACAGCTCAATATCGGAAATGGAAAGTCCTTCTTTTTTCAGTACTTTTGGAATGGCATAAATCGGTGCCATCAAAACATATTTCATATCAATGCCATAGGATGCCTGGGAACCAATGGTGGCCATTATTTTGCAACCAAGTTCCCTGGCTTTCTGCTCGCTCATAATTATTAGTGCTGAAGCACCGTCACTGATAATGGATGCATTTCCGGCAGTTCCCACCCCATCTTTTTTAAAGGCCGGCCTCATCTTTGAAAGAAATTCAATGCTTGTCTCTTTAGGGCATTCATCTGTATCAAAGATTTTGGGATCACCTTTGCTTTGGGGAATTTGTACGGGTACGATTTCATCTTCAAATCTCCCCCGGGCAACAGCTTCATTGGCTCTTTTATAAGATTGTGCCGCAAATTTGTCCTGAACCTTTCTTGATATTTCCCATTTTTCAGAACTCAGCTCATTGGACATGCCCATATGAAAATCATTGATCACATCCCAGAGTCCGTCATGAACCATATGATCTTCAATTTTCCCCGGTCCCATACGAAGACCCCATCTGGCTTTATCCATATAGTAGGGGGCCATGCTCATATTTTCCATTCCACCTGCAACCACTACATCTGCATCTCCACACTGGATGGCCTGGGCTGCCAGCATGACGGCTTTCAATGATGATCCGCAGACTTTATTAATGGTAATGGACTCAACATCCCAGGGCAATCCTGCTTTAACAGCAGCTAATTTACCCGGGTTCTGGCCGTATCCGCAGGGAAGGACCATACCCATGATACATTCATTGATCTCTTTGTCATCAATGCCCGCCCTTGTAATAGCCTCTCTTATGACATGGGCTCCAAGGTCTGTTGCACCAATTGTGCTTAATGTCCCACCAAAATTTCCTAAAGGGGTTCTTGTTGCACTGACTATTACTGCTTTATTCATATTTAAAAATCTCCTTTCATTATTTTTTAATAGTATTTGAACGAAAACCTGAAAATTTTTTCGAGTACAAGACGGGCGATAATTTTAACCGGAGGAATACAATAAGTATTTCGAGGATTAAAATTTGAGCCCAACGCAGTAATCGGAAAAATTGGCGGTTTTCAATTGGCACTACATATTTCTTCTATATTTTCCGCCCACCTCATATAATGCATGGGTGATCGTCCCTAAACTGCAAACCTTGACGGTCTCCATTAACCTTTCAAACATATTTCCACCGCTCAATGCGGTTTGTTGCAATTTTTCAAGTGCTGCTTCTGATTTATCCTGGTTCCTCTCCTTAAAAGATTTCAAGCGTTCAAGCTGGGCATCCTTCTGCTCATCAGTCGCCCTTGAAAGCTCCAGGTGATCTGCCATTTCCGCATAATCTGCATCAGGGTCTTCAAATGTATTAACACCGACAATGGGATGTTTCCCTGAATGTTTCAGGTATTCATAATACATGGACTCTTCCTGAATCTTGCCCCTCTGATATCCGGTTTCCATGGCACCCAGCACACCACCTCTTTCCGTAATTTTTTCAAATTCAATGAGCACGGCCTCTTCCACAAGATCTGTGAGTTCATCCACAATAAAACTTCCCTGCAGAGGATTCTCATTCTGGGTCAGCCCCCATTCCCTGTTGACAATCAACTGAATGGCAAGAGCACGTCTCACAGATTCTGTAGACGGCGTGGTAATGGCTTCATCAAATGCATTGGTATGTAAGCTGTTGCAATTATCATAAATAGCACACAGCCCCTGAAGTGTGGTACGGATATCATTAAATTGAATATCTTGGCAGTGCAGAGATCTGCCGGATGTCTGAATATGGTATTTCAGCTTCTGAGATTTTTCATCTGCCTTGTATTTATATTTCATGGCCACAGCCCAGATCCTTCTGGCCACCCTTCCGATAACCGTATATTCCGGATCCATTCCATTGGAAAAGA
>JAGLFI010000142.1 GCA_023144585.1 Desulfobacula sp.
AAATTTGTGATAATTTTCTCATAAAGCTGCTTCCTTGGCTCAGTTATTTTTTTGTGGTGATTAAACAACTGAAATATACCATGGTAGCAGCTTTTCATCAATTATTAAGCCTCGTAAAAATCAAAAAATGTAAATTATTATTTATTTCTGCAAGAGGCTCGAGTGTCAAGACAAAAACTGTTTTTCAAAAAAAAAGTGGGATGTTTTCAGGCATATTCCGCTTTTATTTTTTCACGGTCAATTGTGCCGTCTTCTGTCTTGGGCAACTCATTAATAAATTCAATATATCTTGGTTTTTTGTACCCGGCAATGAGTGATCCGCAAAACTTGATCAGATCATCCTTTGTCAGGGCAGTCCCTGAATTCAGCGAACAAACCGCTTTTATACCTTCACCGAATTTTGGGTCTGGTACGCCAAAGACGCAAACTTCTTTGATGGCATCATGCTCAAGAATAGCCTTTTCCACTTCAGCGGGAAAAACATTTTCTCCACCGGGCTTGATGAGTTCTTTTTCAGCTTTTCGGCCTTTAAAAAACAAGAATCCGTCAGCATCAATCATTCCAAGGTCGCCGGTATGGTGCCATCCGTTCCTGAAGGTATAGGCATTCAGTTCATCGACATTCCAATACCCTTGGAAAACCAAAGGCCCTCTGACAAGGATTTCTCCGGTTTCACCAATAGGCAAAATAGTATCAAAGTCATCTGCAATCTTAATATTGGCAAGGGTCGAGATAATACCTGCTGAACCTGGTTTTGCAAAGTATTCGGCAAAGGTGATCAAGCCGGATGTTTCGGTCTGTCCGTACATGGTCCAGAATTTGGAATCCGTACAGGCTTCCCATTTTTTTGCTGTATCAGGCATCTCAAGCCCGGCTGCTATTTCAAGGCTTGATAGATTAAAATCATTTTGGTTCATGGCATCTATAAGATTTGTTAATATGGGTGGGAAGGAACCAAAAAGATTGACTTTTTGTTCCTGGATAAGTTCTAGGGTTTTGGGGGAATCAAATTTTTCTTGTATTATATTTTTGCCACCGGCCTGAAGTATTGCTAACCCCATATTAATTCCCATAATGTGAAATAACGGCAAAATATTCAAATAGGTTTTATTTTCATCAAGCCCAAAAGTGTGGATGATTTGCTGGTTTGCCAGGATGATATTTTCCTGTCCCAGAATAGCACCTCTTGGTTTGCCCAGCATGGCTGCCGTATGGATAATCACAAAAGGATCAGTGGGACAGCTTGGGATTGTGTCCTGAAGGGGAGAACCATTATACAAATTGGAAAAATTCGTATCATTTTCATCGACAACATAACAATGCTCAAGACACGAAAATGATTTTTTAAGTGTTTCGGCCTGATCCGCCATTTCTTTGTCGCAAAAAATTAAACAGGATGTGGTGTCCTCAATAATATAGGATGCTTCATCATGACTTAACCGTCTGTTAATCATAACAAGCACAAGGTTGAGTGCTGATGCCGCACCAAACAGATGAAAAAAGACAGGATGATTTTTACAAAGAACGGCTATCCTGCTGCCGGCAGGAAGGTCCAGGCTTTTAAGACCATTGGCAAGTCTGGCAGTCTGTAAAAAAAGATCGGAATACGTGATATCCTCATCTTTTCAGTGAACGGCACAGGAATCACCTTTATAAAGCGCATTTTTTTCATAGATGTCAAAAAAGGTCAGATCATACAAATGGTTCATCAAGCCTAACTCCTTGAAAAAGGGATACACATCAAAATATAGAAGCGCTTTTTTAAGTAACTTTTAAAAACCAAACGAGCGCTCAGTCTCAATATAGTATAGTGTAATAATTCAATTTGTTCCGGTTTGTCAAAGACTTTATTTATTTATTTTTTTTTAGATGCAAAGAACACTGTAAAAATTGTGTGTCCAGAATTGAGACAATCCTTCTCAGTGTGACAGAAACTGCACGCTTCAATGTTACCCGGGCATTCGATGTCCAGGTTTTCAAAAAGGAATCGGCATCGCTTTGATTCCATTTCTAAAGTGAAGCCATGGCGGTCTGAAAATATTTTCATTCTTAATAAATCCGCACCTTTTCCACCGGCATTAAAGGCAAAGGGTGTTTTAGTGGAATACAATAATGTATCCTGAGTGGTAAAAAAACCTTCAAAGATCCTTTTTTGGGCATCTGCTTCAATCCCGACGCCAAAGTCATGAATGCTCAAAAGAATGCCGGAACCTTTTGTTTCAATACTAAGATGAATTTTGCCTTTATCCGGGGTGTTTTCAATGGCATTTTTAATAAGTCCACCAATCATTTTATCCAGGATTTCTTTGGGAAGTCGAAGCATCGGCAGGTTGTCATCAATGGAAATCTCAATATTAATATGCCTGAAGTCAAATTCAGGTTTAAGAGAAGTAAAGAGTTCGTTAAAATATTCTGAAAAGTTGGTGGATTCGTAGCGAATGGATCTGGGACCGAATTTTTCATCAATCAATTGCTGAATCGAATGTTCAAGCTGGTCTGTAGAAAGGCTTTGCTGGATAAGTGTTTCCAACTCATCCTGGCAGGCTTCAAACATTTTTAGTAAAAGTATTTGAGCTGAATAGGTTTTATCTTCCATAATATCAGCCACTTCATTCTGAATATCAACAACTCTGTTCAGATTCCGTTCAATCCTGTTCAGAGTTACATCGACATTTACACCGGGTATAGATTCAAGTTTTTTTCTTAAGATCTGCAGGGAACCGGTAAGGACAGCCACCGGTGTCTTGAGTTCATGAGAGAGGTGGTTGATGGCTTTGCCTTTGGCCCGGTTCATGGAGGCTACATCTTTGTAAGCCTCTCTGACCGCTTCGGAGAACCGTGCATTTTCAATGGAAATGGCACAGGTTCCTGCAATCATTGTCATCAGTTCCATGTCATTATAATCAAACAGGTTCTGTTTTTTATTAATAGCGCAAAGAACTCCGATAATTCTGTCTTCACTTCTAATCGGTACTTCCAAAAGACTTTTTGTTTGATATCCCAGGAGTTCATCCCTTTCCGGGTGATCAATTTTTAACTTTTCAACATCATTGACCAAGGCATATTCACCGGTTTTAATTATTTTTCCTGCCAGGAGTGAGTCAGTAGGGAATCGGGATTTTTTTGCTCGTTTTTCTGTGTCTGAATCATCATAGGATGCACCTGTGAAAAATAATTCATCCGTGATCTCATCATATAAAAGAACCACCGCACCTTCTGTATTTAAAAGCCCTTTAATTTCTTTTGAAATATAATTCATCAGGTCTTCAAGTTCTGGATATTCCGGGAGGACAGCACTGATTCTCATAATGGTCTTATTGTTTGCTTCAAACCTTTTTTCTTCAGTAATGTCTCTTAAGATGACAAAGTTATCTGTTGAAGCGGCGTTATACCTTGAATGGGAAGCGGCCCAGAGCACTACATCAAGAATCTTGCCATCCTTTGTCAGCCGTTGAGTCTCATAACGGGTAAGCGATTTTTTTTTTGGAATTTGTCCAGCATCTCATTTGTTTCTGCCTCAAGCGCTTCGGGTACAAATGGAACCGGTTTGTCTTTGAGCTCTTCCAGGGATCAGCCGAATGTGGTTGGAAAAGATGGGTTTACGTAGGAAACCAATCCCTTGTCATCATAAACAACAATGGGATAAGGGACAAATTCCAGAATTTTTTGATAGATATGGTAAAGTTCTTTGGTTTTTCTTTCAGCAATTTTTTTTTCAGTCACATCCTGAAGTGTTTCAACGGCACCGGCAATATTACCAAGACTGTCCGCATATGTTGAGGCTGTAAAGAAAAGCCATTTTCCTTCCTCATCTATATCCTGAAAGAAGTCGGTGGTTGCAAATTTTTCTTTCTCCTTAGATGACCGGTTGTATTTGGAGCCATACTGTTCAACAATTTCAGCATCCGAAGATCTCTCAATAATCAGATCCGCCATAACCGGTCGTTTAGTTGAATAAAATGCTTTCCACTGATCCTTTGTGCCGATCATGTCTTTTGCAGACAATCCTGACAGTTTTTCAAGTGCCTGGTCGAAATGAGTGATAGTGTGGTTTTTATCGACAACAAATATGGGAATAGGGGCTTTAAAGATAATATTATTGAGCTCTTTATTCTGTTCTTCTAAATTTTGTATCTTGTTTTCAAGTTGTGCAACATAATCTTCATTATTTTTCATAAATTTAACCCTAAAAGATTTTACAAGCCCCAGCAATTCTCGGTGACTATTTTTTTCTATGAATCAGTAGGGTTTCCATTAAAAGTTAAATCTTTTTTTCGTAGAGCATC
>JAGLFI010000143.1 GCA_023144585.1 Desulfobacula sp.
AATTTCCTAACCGGACACCACTGAGAGAGGATAGGTGTTTATATAAATTTTCTCCTGAAATTCCATCAGCAATGGCCATTGAGCAAAAAACAAAAAAATATATACAAACTGATGAAATAATGCTCACCGCCGCCATATTCAACTCTTTTTTTGAATTATTAAGCGCTCTGAAAATCAAAAATCTACCCCCAGATACTGTTGAAAATTCCATACAATTCCCTGGCAGCCAGGATGCCTTAAAAATCATAGTTTTCACAGCAATTGTATTCAACCTTATTTATGAAGTCAAGAATTTATCGACTTCAAGCATTGCAATGGAAAAAAGAGTGTCTATTTTGATATCTGGAGCTTAAAAATTTTGAAACTGATCTATCCATATTTTATGCATGATTATTGTGGATGCCGCACAATTGGTTATTCCCCAAATCATTAAACAGGCCATCGATAATTTAAGTTCAGCTTCTTTTGACAATAAAACCTTAATAGTTCAATGTACTTTTATTCTTTTTCTCGGACTTGTCATGGCGGGATTAAGGTATGGCTGGCGCACTCTTCTCATGGGAAGTGCAAGAGATGTTGAAAAAGGCATCAGGGATGATCTTTTCAGGCATGTCCTGACACTTGACATGGCCTATTTAGACAAGGTCAAAACAGGAGATATCATGACCCATGCCGTAAGCGATATCAACCATATCAGGATGGTCTTCGGTTTTGGCGTAATCGTACTTGTGGATACTATTCTTCTTGGCGGTGCTACCCTTGCCATCATGCTCTGGACCCATCCGAAACTAACAGCCCTTGCCGTGATCCCCATGCCGTTTTTAATTATTGTCACAAGAACCCTGGGAAAAAAAATGCATACGTTTCATAAAACTGCCCAGGAATCTTATTCTCAGCTTACCGAGCTTGTAAGGGAAAGTTTTTTTGGTATTCGTATCATAAAAGTATTTAATTTTGAAAATATCATCGGAAATAAGGTTCGGGAGGCTTCAACAGATTATTTTAAAAAAAATCTAAAGCGGGCATTTGTCACCGCCCTGTTGCGGCCATTGCTTGGGTTCTTTTTTAACCTGTCCACCCTGGTGGTTATATTTTATGGTGGCTTTCTGGTGATAAAACAAGCGCTCACACCCGGTGAACTTGTCGCCTTTCTGCAATATCTTGGAATTCTGGCATGGCCGGTCATTGCCATAGGCTGGATGACCAATCTCTTTCAAAGGGGAATGGCCTCCTTAAAACGAATTAATACGCTTTTAGACTCAATACCGGATGTAACATCTCCTGAAAATGCAAAAATTCCTTCAAAGGTGAACGGAAATATCCTGTTTAAAGATGTCAGCTTTGGCTATGACGAGGGCAAAACTATTCTTTCAAATATTAACCTTAAAATTCAACAGGGGACTTCCATTGGTATCAGTGGTCCACCAGGTTCCGGGAAAACGAGTCTGGCCCAATTGATTCCAAGGCTTTACAATACGACAAAAGGCAAAATCATCATAAACGGCCTTGATCTGAATACTATAGATCTTAATTTTCTAAGAAAGCATATTGCACTGATGCCCCAGGAATCGTTTCTTTTTTCAGGTACGATTAAAGAAAATATTCTCATGGAAAGAGATATGGATGAAGAAAAGCTTGACCGAATTATCCGGGTTTGCAGCCTGAAAGATACCCTTGAAAAAATGCCGGATGGGCTTGATACCATCGTCGGTGAAAGGGGTATCACCCTTTCAGGGGGGCAAAAACAACGAATTGCCCTTGCACGAACATTGATACTTGAAAAACTAATCATCATTCTGGATGACCCCATCAGTCAGATGGACACCCATACCGCCTCAAAAATACTTTTAAGGTTAAAAAAAATGGTATTAAATACCACTTTTATTATTATTTCCCACAGGATCTCGGCGCTGGCATCCTGTGATACAATTTATATTTTAAAAAACGGCAGGATAGATCATTCCGGGACTCACCAGGAACTCATTGAAAAAGATCGTTTTTATAAAGAATCCTTTCTGGTCCAGCAGTTCGAGGAGGAGTATGAGAAGGCTTGATCTCCATTCGGAAGAAAAAGAAATTAAGCTTACAAATTTTGCACTTACCAAAGAATTATGGCCTTTTATTAGGCCATCTTTATGGATGCTGATCCTTTCGACACTGCTGGTTTCTCTGGTCACTTTCTTAGAGCTGCTCATGCCGATATTTATTCAAAAAGCCTTTGACGGATTTATTGTACCGACAGGCCTTGAAAAAGGCATCCTTCTTTTCGGCTTTGGTATTGATTCTTTTCAAACATTCTGCATCCTTTTCTCCGTACTTATCTTCACTTCATTTGTTATTGATTTTTTCCAGGCCCTTTTCATGGAATACACCGGTCAAAAAATTATATTAAATCTGCGATGCGCACTCTTTTCCCACATGACCTTTCTGCCGGTCGCCTTTTATGATAAAAATTCAAGCGGAAGGCTGGTATCCCGTGTGGCGGGTGATGTTGAAAACATGAACGAGATGTTTACCAGTATCCTTATTTTTATTTTTAAAGACCTTATACTCATGACTGGTATTCTGATGATCCTTTATACCATTAATATTAAATTGGCGCTTTATCTGTCTATTCTGGTTCCGGTGATCGTGATCGGCATTGGCCTGTTTTCAAAAATCCTACGAAATGCCTTCAGAACTATCCGGCAAAAAATAGCTGAAATCAATCACAGTTTTTCAGAAGCCATCACAGGAATCAAAATCATCCAGACAACATCCAGCCAGGATAATTTCATGCAACGGTTTGAAAAGCTTAACTTTGAACATTTCACAGCTACCTTGTTTCAGATAAAAATATTTTCCATATTCATGCCGTTTATTGGCTTCTTAGGGGTGTTGAGTGTGGCCATTATCATCTGGGCCGGCAGCTTTGACGTCATTAAAGAATCCCTGACACTGGGTGAGCTTGTGGCCTTTTTAACGTATATGAAACTCTTTTTCAGGCCTTTAAGGGAACTGTCTGAAAAATTTAACCTGCTCCAGAATGCCCTGGCTTCAGCAGAACGGATTATCAGTGTGCTGAATAATGATATAGCAAAACAACGGATCAGCAAAAAGCGAAATAAAATTGATAAAATTTCCAGTCTCACATTTGATCGGATAAATTTTTCATATGAAAAAGATAAAACCGTGTTAACGAATATCTCTTTTCATCTTCAAAAAGGAAAATCCATTGGTATTGTCGGCCAGACAGGATCAGGAAAAAGCTCTATTATCAATCTGATTACAGGATTCTATCAACCCAGTGAAGGAAATATTTTTATCAATCATATCAATCAAGCTTCTATAAATATCAAAGATATCAGGAATAAGACGGCTCTTGTTATGCAGGACCCGCTTCTTTTTTCCGGCAGTATCCGGGAAAATATCAAACCATCCGGGCTGGGTTCAGATGCTTCAGGGCTTGAAAAAGCGTTGCATGATGCAAACTGTAACTTTTTATTTGAAAGATTTTCAGGACTTGACACCATGATAAAAGAAGGCGGCCGCCCATTGTCCAGTGGCGAGAAACAGCTGGTATGCATTGCCAGGGCATTTGCCTTTGACCCGGACCTGATCATTTTTGATGAAGCAACATCCTACATGGATTCCCAGTCAGAGCAAAAGGTTCATGATGCCATGAAGAAACTGATGAAAGGAAGGCTTTCCATCATCATCGCCCACAGGTTGTCTACTGTTAAAGCTTGTGATACCATTATCCTTTTAAGGGATGGAGCCATCAGGGAACAGGGATCACATCATGAGCTTGCCAAGTTAAAGAATGAGTACTATTACCTTTTGAAAAAAGAAAAAATCTAATATTTATATATATTCAACAACGCTGTCTATGGGATGACGTCTTCTTTCAGGCTGTTCTTTGGTACGATACCCCAACGCCACAACCACTGCCACTTCATATTGATTTGTATCGATATTGAGTACTTTTTCCACCCATTCTTTTTCAAATTCTTCAATGGGGCAGGAATCAATCCCTTCTGATGCTGCTGTGGTCATAATGTTTGCAAGCCCGATATAACATTGCTTGGAACACCAGGCATAGGCACTCATTCTGGGGAAAACCTCAGTTTCCATATGATTCTTGTATTTCTCGACAGGCTGTTACGGAACTAAATAAAACCTTAACTACTTGAAATAATATATAGTATTCAAACTATTCATTGTTTTTTATCGCGACAAATGCTATTATTTCCTGAAACCATCAATGACTATATTCCAGAAGGCCATTTAG
>JAGLFI010000144.1 GCA_023144585.1 Desulfobacula sp.
CGTTACACCTTTGCGGGAACCCGGGAGATAAAGGCATTGAAAAGGTAGAAAATCAGGTCAAGGAAGGAGCCGGTTGGCTGGTGATTACCAGCAAAGGAAATACAGTGCAAGATCTAATTGAAACCGGCAGAAGATTTCAAAGGATGGCATTGACAGCCAGAGAAAAAATGATTGCCATCCATCCCATGACCCAGGCTTTGGAAGAAAAGCACGGACAGAAGAATATAAAGAAAAATCATCCTCCAGGTATGATACCCCAATTCATGCTCAGGGTGGGCTATTTAGACAAATATTCTGATCCGGTCACGTTAAGACGGCCGGTTGAATGGTTTGTCAGAACTTAGATACTTTCTTTAGCCCAAGGCAGTATTCTGGAAAATCAGCAGTTTTTTGTCGGGCATTATTCAGGCCGCATGGATGATTTTCAGGATAATATGGGTCAACTTTTCCGGATCATGCCTTATAATCATTGCATTGGTATCTAAAACATCTATAAGGTGTATTTCACGATGGTCCCAGAAAGGGTCTGTTCTGTCAATATTAACAAAATCTGATTTTTGCTCGGAATAAATATCAAGTATCTTTTGAATAGGTTTTTTACTATTGCCAATGATACCGTCAACCTTACGTTCAAGGCGTTCTTTCAGTTTGGTTACAAAATCCTTTCCTGAAAAATGGTGAGTTTCTCCGAATTTTGTCATGATATTAATGGTGAAATAAATCTTGGCTGATGTGTTTTTCAGGGCCTCTTTTACTCCAGGAACAATAAGGTTGGGTATAATGCTGGTAAACAGATCCCCCGGTCCGATAAAAATGTAGTCTGCCGTTTCAATGGCATCCAGCACGGGTGGATATACGGAAATTGAGTCGTGATGGTGGGGAACCAGAAAGACCTCTTTGATTTGTTCCCGCTGGGTTCCCCGGGGCAGATGGCTTCTTCACCATAGATTCTTTTCCCGCTGGTTAACTCGGCAACCAGGGTTGCACGGTCTATGGTAACCGGAAGAATAGTGCCGTCCACATTGAGAATTTCAGCAAGGGCGGCAACACCGGCAGGAAAATTTCCTGTATATCTTGAAAGCATTGTTAAGAGCATGTTACCGGCAGTATGGTCAGCCAGGCGGCGATCTTTTTTAAAGCGTTTTAATAATATGGAGCGACAGGCATCCTGGTAGGGTGACAAGGCAAGGATGTATTTTAAAATATCTCCGGGTGGAAGAATGCCAAGTTCATCTCTTAATCTGCCGATACTTCCACCTGAATCCATCATGGAAACTATGGCAGTTGCCTGTGTGTCTTCTAAATCCCTTAACCCGGATAATAAGACAAACTGGCCACTTCCACCACCGATGGTGACAATTTTTTTTTCTTGTGTTCCCATGGTACTCCTTTGCAAAGATATTATTGTGAAACCAGCATTTGAGCAATGGTCTCTTTTATTTTACCGGTTTTATTTAAGTTCTGTCGAAATGCTATCTCTATTTGGGCCATTTGTTGATAAAAAGGTGTCCTATCAAATTTTATATATGTTTTATCATCAAACAAACCTGCATCACAACCCGTTCCTTTGATGGGATCAAACCCGGGTTTGCACAATTCATGGGGCAGGCCGTGAAGCCTGCAAATCATTGGCCTGTATTTGTATAGAAGGCATTGGCCGTTTTCATTTACAGGGCAGTAAATTTTCAGAATTCTTATTTCCAGGCTTTGGGGAAAGGTTTTTTTGCAATAGTTTGCGGCTTTGTTCAAAATTTTTTCTTTTCTATTGGGGTCAAGCGCATTAAACCCATGGAGTATATAAGCCTTTTCGATATAGGTATGATGAAAAAATAAGGATTTACAGCAATTATCCTCACACCCGTTGCAATTGAAATGATAGCCTGCAGCGATTTTATTCCAGGTTTTATCCATGTCGTCGTAAAGGGCTGCAAGGGGCTTAAGGGTTTTGTCTGTCATGGCTGCTTAAATCTCAGATCAGGGGGTTGGGCAGGATAATTTTGGAAGATAGATTCATGGCATACCGGTCGGTCATGCTGGCGATCAAATCACAAACAGACCGTTTCAGGGGATTCTTTGAAGAGTCCCAAGGTGCCATCTCCATTTTTGCAAGCTCTTTTTGCAGGGCGTCAGGGTCATTTAAAAAATGATTATAAAGACCAATGATTACTTTTTTTGCCTTTACAAATTCATTGTGAACAGCCGATGAGCGATAAACTTTATCATATAGAAATTTCCTTAATATGATCATGGCATGAAAGGTATCTTTACCCATATCAAGGATGAATTTGCCATTTTCGGGGCCACTGTTATAGACTAATTGCTCAATCATAATGCTGGCTCTCCGGGAGTGTGTCTTTCCCAGTTTTTTAATACAGATGTCGGGAACATCTGTTGAACTGATCACCCTGGCTCTTAATGCATCGTCAAGGTCATGGTTTAAATAGGCAATAATATCCGCCACCCTGACGATTCTTCCTTCAATTGTAATGGCAGTCTCTCCCGGAGTGGTCGGAAGGATATTGCCAAATCCTTTGGAATGTTTGAGAATACCATCCCTGACTTCCCGGGTCAGGTTAAGGCCTTTCCCTGAATTTTCAAGGGAATCCACCACTCTTAAACTTTGATCGGAATGAGAAAAATGGGGTGAATAAACTGCGATCAGGGCAGTTTCGCCACCATGGCCGAATGGTGGGTGGCCCAGATCATGACCCAGTGCAATGGCCTCGGCAAGATCCTCGTTAAGACGCATGGCTCTCGCAATATTTCTAGAAATTTGTGCCACTTCAAGTGTATGGGTGAGCCGGGTCCGATAATGATCTCCCAGAGGGGAGAGGAAAACCTGTGTTTTGTATTTCAACCGTCTAAAGGAATTTGAATAGACAATGCTGTCCCTGTCAAGCTGAAAAGGCGTTCTGATATTGCAGATATTTTCTTCTTTGTTTCGCCTTTTTGCATTGGCACTTAAGGTGCCGTATTCAGAAAGAAAGCTTTTTTCTCTGATTTGAAATTCTTCCCGAATACAAAGATTTTTATCCAAAGAATCTTCTTTTATGTGGTTTTTCTTTTTTGCTTCCATAAATCTAGTATTGAATAATTTGTGAAATCTAATTAAGTATAACATTTATACAAAAAGTAAGGTAAATGCAAATATAGATTTATAATTACGCATATGGAACAGGCTTTGTAAAGAGTTATTTCATTTAGGAGAGATGATTGAAATTGGCGTATGAAGATTACATGGAACTGGCATTGGAACAAGCCCGAAAAGCATTTGACGAGGGTGAGTTTCCAGTGGGATGTGTGATTATGCAGGCTGGAAAAGTGATTGCAAGCGGTGCAAGGATGGGAACAACTCCTGATAAATTGTTTTTTAGTGAAATTGATCATGCTGAGATAAGGGCTTTGAAACATCTTGAAACCATTGATACTCAATTTGAACCTGAAAAATTAATTCTTTTTTCTACCATGGAGCCCTGTCTGATGTGTTTTGGTGCTATTATCCTGTCCCGCATAAAAAAAATAGTATATGCGTATGAAGACCCCATGGGAGGAGGAACAACATGTGATTTAGAAAAACTGCCTTTGTTGTATCAAAGTTGTGGTATTGATATTATTCCCGGGGTATTGCGGCAAAAAAGTCTTGATCTTTTCTATCATTTTTTTAATAAAGAGGCTAACTTATATTGGAAAAACAGTTATTTGGAAACATATACCCTTGACCAGAAAAGAAAGCAGGCTTTAAAATAAATAATACTTGCATTTTTTAAGTCAAGCCATTATAATTGTAGGGTTATACTTGTTCTATCAAAAATAAATATTAGAATCGTGTGGTGCAGGAGGTGCGAAAATAGCTAAGCGAGGAAGACAGGGTCAGACAAGTGTGAATAAGGGGATCAGGGCCAGCCAGGTTAGGGTTGTCGGTTCTGATGGTGAGCAGATAGGAATTATGCCCATAGAAGAGGCATTAAAAATTTCAGGGGAAGAAGAACTTGATCTGGTTGAGGTCTCTCCAGATGCAAACCCGCCTGTCTGCAAGATAATGGATTTCGGAAAATTTAAATACGAGCTGACCAAAAGAAAGCAGGAGGCTAAACGAAAACAGAGAACAACTCAGATTAAGGAAATAAAAGTAAGACCAAAAACCGATGATCATGACCTTGCAACAAAGGTCAAGCATATTGAAAAGTTTATCAGTAAAAATGATAAGGTTAAGATTACGCTGTTTTTCAGAGGACGGGAAATTATACTCAAGGAACAGGC
>JAGLFI010000145.1 GCA_023144585.1 Desulfobacula sp.
CGTATCCAAAGCGTGGTTATCCAGGGTCAGGATCTATATTTAACCGATGGCAGCGGTGCCCGGTATAAAAGCTTTGCACCGGATGATGGTGAACTGATCAGTTTTTTGCGGTCCAACGGTGTTACCATTAAAGCCAAACCCCCGGCTGAAAACTCCTGGTTTATGTCCATCATTGTTTCCTGGCTGCCCATGATTGTCCTCATTGGTGTGTGGATCTTTTTTATGCGCCAGATGCAGGGGGGTGCCGGAGGCGGGAAAGCCATGTCATTTGGTAAAAGTCGGGCAAGACTGTTGGATGACAAAGGAGCAAAAGTCACCTTTGCCGATGTTCAGGGGATTGATGAAGCCAAGGAAGAATTGGCCGAGATAGTTGATTTTTTAAAAAATCCGGGAAAATATACGCGGCTTGGGGGACGTATCCCAAAAGGTGTGCTGCTGGTGGGAAATCCCGGAACCGGAAAGACACTTCTTTCAAGAGCTGTTGCCGGTGAAGCTGAAGTCCCGTTTTTTACCATCAGTGGATCTGATTTTGTTGAAATGTTTGTGGGTGTAGGTGCCTCAAGGGTGAGAGATCTCTTTGCCCAGGGGAAAAAAAATGCGCCCTGTATTATATTTATTGATGAGATTGACGCGGTTGGACGCCAGAGAGGTGCAGGCCTGGGCGGAGGTCATGATGAAAGGGAACAGACTCTGAACCAGCTTCTTGTTGAAATGGATGGATTTGAATCCAATGAAGGGGTTATCCTCATGGCAGCCACCAACCGGGCAGATGTTCTAGACCCTGCCCTGCTTCGGCCGGGACGGTTTGACCGTCAGGTCATGGTGGACATGCCTGATATTAAAGGCCGTGAAGGTATTTTAAGGGTTCACATGAAAAAAACTCCTTTGGCCAGCGATGTTGATACGATGATTCTGGCAAAAGGAACCCCCGGGTTTTCCGGTGCTGATCTTGAAAATCTCGTAAATGAAGCAGCACTTCTGGCAGCTAAGAGTGGCCATGAAAAGCTGACCATGAAAGATTTTGAAGATTCAAAGGACAAGGTTTACATGGGACTTGAAAGAAAGTCCAAGGTCATTAAGGAAGAAGAAAAGAAAACAACCGCCTATCATGAAGGCGGGCATGCCCTTGTGGCAAGGTTCCTGCCACACACCGATACTGTAAACAAAATTACCATTATTCCCCGGGGCAGGGCTGCCGGAGTTACCTGGTTTCTTCCCGAAGAAGGTGATTTTAAATATAAAGATCAGCTTGAAAATGAGCTTGCCATTGCCTTTGGCGGCCGGGTGGCTGAAGAACTCATTTTCAAACGAATCAGTACAGGTGCATCCAATGATATCAAACAGGCCACCAAGCTTGCCAACAGCATGGTCAGAACATTCGGCATGAGTGATAACCTGACGCTCCTTTCCTATGAAGACCATTCGGACAATATTTTCATTGGCCGGGAAATGACCCAGGCCAAAGCTTACTCAGAAGAAACAGCCCGAAAGATTGATGCTGAGGTTGCTTTGATAGTTGACCGGGCATACCAGACCGCTAAAAATGTTCTTAAAGAAAATATTGACTTGCTCCACGCGTTAACCGATCTGCTCATTGAAAAAGAGACGGTTCTGGGGCCGGAACTGGATAACCTGATTGCAAGTCTGCGGCCTGATTTTGATTTTTTCGACAAAAAGAACGTGTTTACACATCCGAAACAGCCTGTTGAGCCCGCAAAGCAAGAGAAATCCGGGAAAGATGACGACAAGGAGAGCATTGAGATTGTTGATGAATCCGAAAATTCTGATAATCAAGATACTTCTGAAACGGACGATAAAAAGCCACCAAAATCGGAATAGAAAGAAATTTTATGACGTTATTTTCCCTTGATTTTGATAAATTCCTTCTCGAATTAGGATCTGAAACCTGCATTATGGGAATTTTAAATGCAACTCCGGATTCCTTTTCCGACGGCGGAAAATTCAATACCCTTGAGACTGCGGTAAACCAGGGCATCAAACTTGTGGGTGACGGAGCGCACATCCTTGATATTGGTGGAGAATCATCAAAGCCCTTTGCAACATCGGTTTCAGAATTCGAAGAGCTTGACCGGGTCATACCGGTTATTGAAAACCTGTCAAAACGGATTGATGTACCCATTTCCATTGATACGGTGAAAGCCGTTGTTGCCAGAGAAGCTCTCAATGCAGGCGCTTCCATCATTAATGACATATCTGCTTTTGAAAAGGATCCTGCCATGGCTGACCTTGCAGCCCAAAGGGGTGTACCTGTGGTGCTGATGCACATGAAGGGAACCCCTGAGACCATGCAGGTGTACCCCAATTATAATGATTTGATGCTTGAAATCACAAATTATCTTAAATCAAGGGCAGATAATGCCATGGAAAGAGGGATACAAAGAAAAAACATCATCCTTGATCCTGGAATCGGTTTTGGAAAAACCGTTGAGCACAACCTGGTTCTCATCAATCATCTTGAAAAGATTACAGCTCTTGGCTTCCCTGTTCTCATGGGGCCATCAAGGAAATCATTCATTCAAAATATCCTGAGCAAAAACAGCAAAACCCCGGTTGAAGCGAATAATATAAAGGCAGAATATGGTACTTTAGCCGCTGTTGCAGCCTCCATTCTGAAGGGTGCCCACATTGTCAGAGTGCATGATATTGAAAAAGTCAAACCCTTTACCCGCATCATAGATTCGATCAGGAATGCATAAGCTTAAACTCTATTGCAATGCCTTAATTCTTATTCTCATCCTTTTTTGTTTTTTCGGATGTACAACAGAGCCGGTTGAGACTGATCTTCTGCTTCCTGTAGACTTTGCTAATGTACCGGAGAATATGGTTCTGACATACTTTCATACAGATAAAATTGAAATCAGAATCCAGGCTGACCAAAAATTAATAGAACTCATCAACAAGGAAAACATTCATTATCCCGTGGATCTTTATACTGATCTTGAATTCGATCCTGCAGGTGCTTCCGACTCCATTGAACCCGGGGCATATTTGATCCCTGTTGAGGAAAAACGAATTCCCATGAACCCTGCCATAAAAATTTTGAGTATCAGCCCCTCTTATCTAACCGTTCAACTTGAAAAAAAGATAAAAAAAATCTTTAAAATATCGGTTCCCTATACTGGAAAGCCTGCCAAAGGATATATTGTACTGGAAGCTGCCACAGAACCCACCAGTGTGGAGCTGATTGGCGCGGCTCCCTTGATTCATTCCATCAAGGAATTAAAGACAAAACCCCTTGATCTCACAAATGCCAACGAGACTTTTAAAAAAAAGATACCTCTGGATCTGGATGACCCGTCTATCATTTCTTCATCAGATCATATCATTATTGTAACCGTCCAGGTTCAGCAAAAGCTGATATCAAAAACAATTGAAAATATTCCCATCCAGGCATGGAATTGTACATCCATGGTCAAAATAGAACCTTCCTGGATAACGATCCGGATTAAAGGTCCCTTTGAAACATTAAACAATAAGGAAATTACGAATCAAATCTATTCATTTGTTGATTTAAAAGGACTTACGCCCGGTGTATATGCCCGGCATGCATATATTAACATACCTGTGGATCTGATGATGACAGAGGCATCCCCACAAGTGTTTACTATAAAAATAGAATAAAGGAGAAATTTATGCTTCTTGTGATTGACGTGGGAAATACAAATACCGTTATTGGTATTTATGACGGTGATACGTTCAAACATGACTGGAGAATCAGAACAATCAGGGACTCAACTGCTGATGAACTCAATGTACTTGTTAACGCACTTTTCTCAGATCAAGGCGTTAATCGTAAAGATATTGTCAAGACTATTATTTCCTCAGTTGTTCCTTCAGCGGTTCCTATACTGAATGCATTCTGCGAAAGGTATCTTACCTTAACACCCTTATGGATAAATCCGGATTCTGTTAAAAAACTGATGCCGATTCTCTATAATAACCCAAATGAAGTAGGAGCTGACAGGATCGTCAATGCTGTGGCTGCTTACGATAAATATAAAACATCTCTCATCATTATCGATTTTGGAACTGCCACAACCTTTGATGCTATTTCCGAAAAAGGAGAATACCTGGGCGGTGCCATTGTACCGGGTGTCATGATTGCTTCCGAAGCTCTTTTTCAAAGGGCATCCAAGCTGCCCAGGGTAGAAATATTCAAGGCACCTGAAAAAGTCATTGGCAAAGATACCATTGAAAGCATAAAATCAGGTATTATACA
>JAGLFI010000146.1 GCA_023144585.1 Desulfobacula sp.
TATAACTCCACAGACAAGTTTACATCCGGCATCATTTTTTTTAAAAAATTCTGAACATTCTCATATTCTTTTTTTGAATCAATCACCAGTTTATCGGCTTCATTGGCCAGAAGATCCCTGACCGCCCTGAATGTTGCTGTAAGATCTTTATATACAAGAGATGTGGCAGAGGCTGTTTTGCTCTTTGCCATAATGTCATCCCAGGTTTTATTTAAAAAATCGAGCTCTTTTTTAATGGTATTTTCATCAATCCCCTCTGCTTGTGTTCTGAATATATATCCGAATTTATTTGTCCGGATAGATAATAAGAGATCTTTTAGGCGCGTCCTTGCAGCATCATTTTCAATTCTTCTTGATATACCGATATGATCAACTGTGGGCATTAACACCAGGTACCGGCCTGCAAGGGAAATGTGGGTGGTGATTCTTGGTCCCTTAGTGCCGATGGATGATTTGGCGACCTGGACCAGGATCTCCTGACCCTCTGTGAGCAGTTCATCAATACGGCAATCCTGGTTTAAAGAGGCTTTCCAGGAGGTATGATTATCTCCCATATCCGTTGTTTCAATATCTTCATCATCGGATTCAGTATCCGCTTCCACGTCATTGTCCTGCTCAAATTTCTGATACATTGTATAGCTAGCTGTATCCAGAACATCGTCCACATATATGAAGGCAGCCTGATCAAACCCGATATCAACGAAAGCAGCCTGCATTCCCGGAAGGACCCGCTGCACCCGTCCTTTATAAATATTTCCGGCAATGGATGTTTCATCTTCTCTTTCAATAAAAACTTCTACAATGGTACCGTTTTCAAGAAGCGCCACCCGCGTTTCATGGGGGGCGGCATTCACAACAAGTTCTTTTAACATAATTTTATCTTCTTTATCCTTGCAATTTTTATAATCTCTTCATCCAGTTCAAAACATTTTTTCAATATTTCTGTGGGCCTTATTGTTCTTTCACTATATTTTTTTAAAACCATTTTAATAGTTTGTAAATCAATAAAGAATATTTTTTCAACGGATTTTCGCAAATCAATTTTCCTTATTTTTCCTTTTTTGCTCAAATCTTCAACAATAAACTCCGGCAAATTTAAAAATCGGTCTACATCTTCAGGTCCAATACAGACATCCGCAAACCCGATGATGTAATACGAAGCCTGATCGGCTCTTTTGACAAGCTTGTTAAAAGGTTTGCATCCGGTGATGCAAAGGCCTTCAGGAAGGGTATTATTTAATTGATCAACAATTGTTTCGGGTGACAAATCTTTTTCAAGAAAAATAAAAAGAGTTTCTTCTTCGCTCTCCATTCCAACGGGCAGGGCATTGTCAAAGGAAAGCCTCATGGAAGGATTAAACCCTTGTGAATATTTAACCCTCAACCCGGCTCTTTTTACAGCCCTCTGGATAATGGTGGCAAGTTCAAGATGTCCGAAGAACCTTGCTAAATCTAATTTTGAAAACGTAAGTTCAAATTTTTTAAAGGCCTCATCAGGCAATCTTTCCAAGGTGTTGGTTTTTACCGGATCAGTTTTTGAGATCTCTGTAAGGATATCGTGCAGCACCGGCTTGATCTTTTTAAAATCACACACACCGCAGGCTGTGCATTCGTTTTCCCTGCAGTCCGGGGTGAGAGATCGCTCCTTGGCTTTTTGATATTCTTTTTTTAAAAATTGGGGCAATACCCCTGCATCAATGTGATCCCAGGGAAGGACTTCTTCTTCACTGCGCTGCCGTGTCGTATAAAATGCAGGATCAATCCCGGTTTCTTCAAAGGCATTCTGCCATAAAGAAAAATCAAACTTATCGGTCCAGCCATCCAGCCGGCATCCTTTTTCAAAGGCTGCTACTAGAAGCTTTGACAGTTTTCTATCTCCCCTTGCCCAAACCCCTTCAACCATACTCATCTCAGGGCTTTGCCATTTGAGCTTCACTTTTTTATGCCTTAAATTATCCTTTAGATACTGCAATTTTTCTTTTGTTTGTTCCAAAGAGATCTGTGCGCACCGTTGAAAAGGCGTGTGAGCCTTGGGGATAAAACTGTTTGTACTGACATTGATATTTTTTTTGCCTTTGGCATAGGCAGATGCCAGCCTTTTTGAAAGACTGCAGATGGCTTCTATGTCTTCATCTGCTTCAAAGGGAAGTCCCATCATAAAATAAAGCTTGATATTCTTCCACCCGAGATTAAATGCATTCTCAACCGTTGCCACAATGCTTTCTTCGGTAAGGTTTTTATTGATGATATCTCTCAAGCGCTGGGAACCTGCTTCCGGTGCAATGGTAAACCCGGTTTTCCTGACCTTTTTAATAATATTCATCAACTCCGGGGTAAGTTTCTCCGCCCTGATGGATGGAAGAGAAATGGCATTGCAATACCCCTGGCTCAAATCAAGAAGCCGCTCCATCAATTGGGGCAGGTTTGAATAATCCCCTGTACTCAAAGATAAAAGAGATATATCGGAATACCCGGTTGTTTTTAAAGATTCCCGGGTAATTTCCAGCAGATCCTCCAATGACCTTTCCCTGACCGGACGGTATATCATGCCTGCCTGGCAAAACCGGCATCCCCTTGAACACCCCCTGGCAATCTCAAGCCTTAATCTGTCATGGACGGGTTTGGCAAAGGGAATAATAGGAGATTTGGGGAAACTGTCCTTTGTAAGACTTGGCAGAAAGGCCCTCTTCACTGTTTGATAATCTTCAAAAACAGGGGTAACGGTCTGGATACCATTTTCATCATATGCCGGATCAAAAAATGAAGGAACATAGACCCCGTCTATCCTGGATAAGAGTTTGAGAAGCGTCTTCTTTTTGCCATCCCCCTGTTGTTTAAATTCAATAACCTGATTTGAAATTTGAACCACAACATCCTCACCATCCCCAATGACAAAAGCATCAAAAAAATCAGCCAGGGGTTCAGGATTAAAAGCGCAGGGCCCACCGCCAATAATAAGGGGGAAGCAATCATCCCTTTGTTCTGAATAAAAGGGAATTTTTGACAGGCTCAACAGGGTGAGGATATTGGTGAAGTTCAACTCGTAAAGAAGGCTGATTCCAATGATATCAAAGGTTTTTAATTGTTTTTTAGATTCCATGGAAAGGCAGGGGATCTTGCTTTCCAGCAGATATGCTTCCATATCCGGGGCCGGTGAAAAAAATCGTTCCGCTGCAATATTTCTTTGGTTGTTTAAAATAGAATAGAGGATCTGCAGCCCAAAGTGGGAGGTTCCGATCTCATAAAGGTCTGGAAATACCAGGGCAAATGTTAATTCAACTTGTGTTAAATCTTTTTTTACAGCATTGATCTCATTGCCCACGTATCGTGTCGGTGTCTGGATCAGTGCAAGGATATCTTGATAATTTTGTTTATGCATGATAGTGAAATTTAAAAAATGTAACTTTTAAGTATTATTAGGTATAATCAAATTTTTTAATATATTATTTTTTGCAGGATAAAGCAATGAAAAGAACAAAAATCAATGGTCTTCTAACGCTTGAAAAAACTCCGGGAGATGTCCTTATCAAAGGCTGGGTCAGAACCAAAAGAAGTTCAAAAGAATTTTCTTTCATGGATATCAATGACGGGTCAGCCTTAAAAAATATACAGGTCATTGCAAATAATGATCTTAAAAACTACATGGATATAGAAAAAATTACCACCGGCACCTCTGTGGCTGTGACGGGACTGTTTGTGGAATCACCGGGAAAAGGGCAGAAATGGGAAATCCAGGCCACAGATATTGAGATTATAAATATCGCTTTGGAATCTTATCCCCTTCAAAAAAAGAGACACTCGGATGAATTCTTAAGAACCATTGCTCACCTGAGACCCCGGACAAATAAGTATGGGGCTGTCTTCAGGCTCAGATCCGAGATGATGTTTGCCAGCCATAAATTTTACAGGGAAAAAGGGTTCAGATATCTGACCACTCCTTTAATTACAGGGGCTGACTGCGAAGGTGCCGGTGAACTGTTCAGGGTCACCAGTCCTGATCCCGGGAAAGAAAATTTCTTTGGCCGGGAATCCAGCCTCACGGTTTCAGGCCAGTTGCCTGCTGAGATGTTTGCCCTTGCTTTAGGGGATGTCTATACCTTTGGTCCGACTTTCAGGGCGGAAAATTCCAATACCAGCCGTCATGTGGCAGAGT
>JAGLFI010000147.1 GCA_023144585.1 Desulfobacula sp.
ATTTTGAACAGCAAAAACAGCAGTGACACTTTTGTTGATCAGGATATTATTGATGTTTTAAAATCCTATTACCTGTTTAACAATGATTCTGATTCCGCCACGGTTGCCAAAAATATTATCAAAAAATCCCCCCTCAATTCTTCTGAACAATTATTTAATGTTTTTGTAAAAGCCGGTATCTGGGATCAAAATGAGAATACCAATCTTTTATCCAACCAAATCCCCACTGACTTTTCTTCCGATGTGCTGGATCAGGAAAAAAAACTGGCAAAAGCTCAGACCAACTTTCTGGATGATCCGTTAAGAAAGGATCTGACGGATATTCCGTTGATCACCATTGACGGTCAGTCCACCCTTGACTTTGATGATGCCATCAGCCTTGAGAATACGGAAACCGGATATACGCTTGGAATACATATCATTGATGTTGATACCTATATTAAATCCAATGATCCCATTGATCTTGCGGCAAGGGATCGAGCCACTTCCATTTACATGCCCGATGATAAACTGCCCATGATTCCACCCCATCTTTCTGAGGATCTTTGCAGTCTGAAAGAAAACGAAATAAGACCGGGTATCAGTACCATCATAAAAATGAATCGATTTTTTGAAATCCAGGATTACGAGGTTGTCCCCAGTACCATCAAGGTTCATAAACAGATGAGCTATACTGAGGCAAACCTGTTAAACGGTAAGAATGACCCCATTACCACCCTCTATAAAATTGCAACATTGCTGCGGGAAAAAAGACTCAAGGCCGGTGCGATTCAGATTACCCTGCCAGAAGTGAATGTATGGCTTGAGGCAAATCAGGAAATTGGATATTCAAAAATTGACCGGGAGAATCCGTCACGCATGCTCGTCTCGGAAATGATGATCTTTGCCAATTCTCTAATGGCCAAGTTTCTTGCAACCAACAACATACCAGCTGTTTTCCGATCCCAGCCGCCTCCAAAACAAAGACTTTTCAAAGGTATTGAAACCTCTTTGATTTTAAATTTCATGCAAAGAAAGCATCTGAGCCGTGCCATGATTGGAACTAAGCCGGAAGCCCATTCAGGCCTAGGTGTCAAAGCATATGTCACCGCCACATCTCCCATCAGAAGATATCATGATCTTCTCACACAGCGACAGATAAAATCTGTTTTCGGGTATGGCAAAGCCTATTCCAAGGCAGAACTTGAAAATCTTCTTCAATCCATCTCCTTGACCATTGCCAATGCTGGCCGGGCACAGGCTTTACGAAAACGATACTGGATTATCAAGTATCTGGAATCCAGGAGAGGGGGCACCTACGAAGCCATGGTACTTGATTGTTACAGGGATCACTATAATGTGCTGATCAAGGAATTCATGTTTGAAGCAAAACTTCCCTCAAGCGGCATCAAGCTCACGCACGGGGACATCATCCAGGTGACCATCCAACACGCCGATGCCAGAAGAGACCAGCTTTCATTATTTATTTAATCCCTGGCCTTTAATGTTTAAAACTTCTCTGTCCCGTATAAACCATTGTCGTATTATTTTCATTACATGCTTCAATACTTTGATAATCATTCATGGAACCACCCGGCTGTACCACAGATTTCACTCCCTGCCGTAATCCAACATCAATACCGTCCCTGAAGGGAAAAAATGCATCCGACACCATAGTAGATCCGATAAGACCGCCTTTGACTTTTTTTACATCATTTTCAATTTGGGCTCTCTTGTCAGTATCCGTCAAATCGGCAAAGGAAACTTCATATTGTTCAAAGCAGTATCTGTCAGCAAGTTTCCGATACGCCTTATCCACAGCAATTTCTGCAACCCCTACCCTGTCCTGCTCACCGGTTCCTATCCCCACTGTGACATTGTCTTTAACATAAATCACTGAATTGGATGTAATACCCGATTCAACCAGCCATCCGAACAGCATGTCCTGCAATTGTTCTTTAGTGGGCTCACGATTGACCTTATAAGCAGTTCCTTTATACTCGGTTGAGGCCAGATTCAAATCCTTTTCAGACAGAGCCTGGGGAACAAAAGACCATTGGGCAACCATACCACCGTCCATCAGACTTTTAAAATCAATCACCCTCTCACCGATAAAATTTTGAAGCTTATCAATATTATTAATTCGAATCACCCGTAAATTTTTCCTGGCACCCAGAATATCAATGACCCCTTCCTCGAATTCCGGTGCCACTACAACTTCTGCATACTGGTTGGCAATGGCCTGGGCTGTGGCAGTATCCACGGCTTTATTCAGGGCAATACAGCCGCCAAAGGCTGCCACGCGATCTGCCATATAGGCGTTATGATAGGCTTGTTCAAGACTTTGCGCCCGGGCCGCCCCACAAGGGTTGTTATGTTTAACAATTACAGCACAGGGGGTATCGGTAAAATATCTCAAAATATTCAATGCATTATCTGCATCAGTAAGATTGGTTTTTCCCGGATGCTTACCGGATTGAAATAATTCAATATCAGAAACAAGATATTTGCCCGGAGTAATGGTTTGAGCATCACCAAGGGCAAGGTTGCCGTTGACAAGCCTGTAAAGTGCTGCTTCCTGGCCGGGATTTTCACCATATCTTAATCCCTTGTTCACTCCCTCAATCACCCATGACACCTTTTCATAAAAAAGGGTCTGCCTTTTATCTCCATCAACAAAAGAAACTTCCATCTGCGGGGTGAAATGATCATCCATAATTGTTTTATACATCTCTTTGAGATCTTTTGACATGGCTTATTCTCCTGGTTTATGCTTCTGGTTTATAGCATGATTTAACATCATTAATCGATTTTGCAGCAAGATAATCCGCAATGGTTCTGTCATAGGCAGCGGTGTGCTCAAAGGATTTTTTGGCAAGCCCAAACCTGTCTTCAAGGGATAAAGATCCATTATTGGCCTTAAGTTTTTCCAGAATGGATGGGTATGTAGAAGAATCAACCACCGATGCCACCCGGATAAAGTTTTTAGCAGATGCCCGGATCATGGTGGGGCCGCCAATATCAATATTTCCCCTGGCATCTTCTAAGCTGACCCCCTCTTTAGCGATGGTGTCACTAAAGGGATAAAGGTTCACCACTACCATATCAATGGCAAGAGCAGCGGTTCTTTTTAAATCCTCCTGATGGGCATCATTATAGGTTTCCGTCAGCAAACCAAGATAAATTTTAAAATCAAGGGTTTTAACAAGCCCCCCCTGTGTTTCCGGCTGACCCGTATAGTCTGACACCTGTTTCAAGCATGACTTTGCTTTTTCACCCAGAATCTCTTTTATTTTACCATATGTCCCACCCGTGGACAGAACCAAAATGTCCGGGTTTAACTCGACCAGGCCCGGAATAAAAGACTCCAGGCCCGATTTATCCGACACACTCACCAGAATGATTTTAATTTTCACCTGATCATCAATTTTTTCGACAATATTCTTACCCATGATCTTTCCTTAACTTTATTGTGAAAGGTTAATATTTTTTCTTTTAATGACTCGATTAATAATATCATTAGCGTCTTAAAGTCAAGTTTCTATACCAGATCCGAATACAAAAAATAGTCAATTATTCATCGAATAAAATTCGGTAATTTTAAATAATTTCAAAAATTTATTAATTTTTCTGCTTGACATTACAATTTTATTCGGTATAAATAATAAATTATCGAATTTAATTTTATATTTTTAGCCAAATAACGAATTTAATTTTGGAGACCCCATGGACAGCATTGACAAGCATACCTTAAAAGCATTGCAACAGGATGGGCGAAAAAAGAATAGTGAGCTTGCCAAAGAGGTGGGACTTGCACCCTCCACCATGTTGGACCGGGTCAAAAAACTTGAAAACAAGGGAATTCTTAAAGGATACCGGGCGGTAATGGATCCTGAAAAGCTGGGACTGAAAACCCAGGGGTTTGCCTGTATTTCTCTTGACCGACACCAGGTCAAGGATATCGAGCTGTTGGAAAATAAAATTAAAATAATTCCCTATGTTCGTGCCTGCTACCATGTCACCGGCCGGTTTGATTACCTTTTGCATGTTGTTGCTCCGGATATTAGTGATCTTGGTAATCTGATCAAGGAAAAGCTTGCCACTATTCCCGGGATGGGAAAAATCGAAACCTTTATTGTATATGCAGAAGTCAA
>JAGLFI010000148.1 GCA_023144585.1 Desulfobacula sp.
TGAGCATCAGCTTTGCCATGGCAACCGCCGGGTTAGCTGCTTTGAAATATCCGAACTGAGGTTTGATGTTTTCACAATGCATTTCATGGTCGAAACAATTTTCAATCACCTGCTTTTCAACCATGTCTCCAAAAATATTGGAAAAGGCAAACAGGTCTAAGTGGTTGATATCATGCTTTCTGATTCCGGATTTATAATATGTTTCGTTTATGGTGGATACAAAGGTCGCCTCCGAAGGGGCCAGCAGATGATCCGGTACGCTTGAGCGTACAGAACTTTCGTTGATCTCGCCCAGAATTTCCATATGATACTCGCAGGCTTTTTTATAGGTGGTCATCACATGGATGGCGGCACCCTCGCCCATGACATATCCGTCAGCCCTTGAATCATAGAAATTGCAGTCCCCTTCCGACAACAACCCGATGCGTTTAAAGGCCATCAGGACTGCTGGATAAAGGTTGCAGTCGACCCCGCCGGCAAGAACAAAATCAAGATCTTTGTGTTTTAAATTCCTGGCTGCATTTCTCATGGCAATGGAGGAAGATGCACAGGATGCATCTATCACGTAATTAGCACCGTTTAACCCGAAATAATTGGTAATCCTGCCGGAAATAATGTTGGACAAAAGCCCGGGCGTGGTATCTTCATTGTTCTCCGGAATCGCATTCCGAATGAATTCCACAAGTTGTTCCGAAAGTCTGGCAAGCTTTTCAGAATCAATTTTGGAACAACTTTTAATAATATTGCCGATAAAGTGTTTTCTAACCCTGATAATATTTTTGCTCTACCGTTCTCCTGAAATGGTACCAAGGATGACACCAACTTTGTTACCAGTTGACAATTGCGCAAGCAGGCCAGAACTTTCAAGTGCCTCATTGGCTGCCTCAAGATAGTCAGTATTGGTAAAAATATCCCGTGGAACCTGATGGTAGTTTTCGGTCATCTGCTCAACCACGATATGGTAATTAATACCGCCAAACCCGTAGGAAGAAATACTGGCCTTTCTAGATGAGCCATCTCTGGTTGTCCATTGTTTTTGTTCTTTTAAAATATAAAGGGAAGACCCTTTTAAATCATGCTCTTTTGAAAGGGTTTCAAATTGTCCATTGGGAGGCAAGACACCCTTGTTAACGGCCAGCAATGCTTTTAAGAGCCCGACAGCACCCGCACTTCCTAGAAGATGACCAATCTGGGACTTTATGGAACTGATCCCCACATCGGCATCCTTATATATGGAATTCAAGGTCTCAAGTTCTACCTGATCACCGATGGTGGTGGATGTGCCATGGGCTTCGATAAATCCGATATCTTCGGGTTGGATAGAGGGTTTAATATTTTCAAAACACCGCTGAATGCTCAACACCTGCCCTTTGGGGTTTGGTGCGGCAATGGCCTTTCCTTTGCCGTCAGAACTTGAGCCAATGGAATTGATGACACCAAAGATCTGGTTCTTGTCCCTTATGGCATCTTTCATTCTTTTTAATACAAAAACAACTGAACCTTCGCCCAGAATAAACCCGTCAGCCCGCTCATCAAACGGATATGATCCCGTAGCAGACAAGGTTCCCATTTTTGCAAACCCGACAAAGGCTTCAGGTGTCAGATTAGTATTTACTCCACCCACTATGACCTGGTCATGTTCACCGGACAAAAGTTCGCCCGTTGCAGCGTCAAGTGCCGTCACTGAAGATGCACAGGCAGCATCCACCACATAATTTGCGCCCCGGATACCCAGATGCCGGGCAATTCTGGAGGCTTCAATGTTCAAAAGCATACCATGGACAGGATCATATCCTTTGTTTTCTCCTTCAATTCCTTCCATTAACACCTGTTTGACACTTTCTTTTTCCGGATCACTTAAGCTCTGATATTCATCTATTCTCTCCATCATGGATACAAGCTCCGGATACCAATACTTGAGCTGAATGTCATTTCCCAACTCATTGGAAAGGCAGGTGGCAATGATAACAGCAGTTTTGGAAGGATCATTACAAATCAGACGATTGTCATCTCCATAGAAGTCCTGCATTTTCAACTGCCTTGTATGCGGTCTGCAAGACCATTTTCTGACTGCGGGAAAGTCTTTTTCCCTTGTTTTCAGCATATCCGAACCGTTCCAGATCAAATTTAAAATGATCGACGTGCCCTGCAAGGGTGGTATACGTCTTATCTTCCGCACTCCTTTCAGGGTCATAATAGAGTTCGTAGTCAAATCTTGACTCTGGCATCTGGTTGATGAAATATTTTTTATTTAGAATATTTTCCCACAAACTGTCCGGATCATCTGCATCCGGCAGGGTACAACCGATACCCACCACGGCAATCTCGTCATTGATTTTATTTTTTGAACTTGAAAATATCTCAAGAAAATTGATGTTTTTATAAAGTGTTGCTTTTGCCTCAAAATATTTGTCATGGATCTCTTTTATGGTGACGGATCGGTCAAAAAAAGCCAGACTGTCCCCCACAAGAAAATTGCCCTTTTCTTTGTGTTCTTCACCTTCAAACTAGGTGTAGTTCTCAGAGCCGGGGTTTTTAAAATCCGGCAGGAATCCCTTTGCACCAATGAGCAGCGAACCAATATTTTTCTTTTCAAAAGTGCGTTTCCTGTTTTTAAGACTTTCCTTGTTCTTGATCATCCGGGCTTCATTTTCGACCATCATCCTTGCAAACTGTGTAGGTGCGGTCCTGGATGCCAAGCCTAAGGTCCTGCCAATCAGCATGGTCTCATTTTCCTGGATAATGATTTCCTGGTACTGATGTTTGATACTTTTGGTTGCCACAATTTCATCGGCAAAAAGGTAGGCTGTTCCCACCTGAATACCGATTTTTGCCCCTCTGGCCGCAAGAAAAGATGTAAGTCCTGAAATAAAGAATGATGCAAAGCAGGTGGAAATACCACCGGCAAATACCAGGTATAAATCAGACAGTTCGTAATTTTTATTGATTAAGGTGGCAATGGCATTCTCCCACAGCACCATGGAAGAAAGAGCACCCACATGGCCGCCGGCTTCCCCGCCTTCAAAGATAAACCGTCTGCATCCGTTTTTCAGGGCATTTTCCATCATGGATACCGATGGTGTATGAAGATAGGTTTTAGTCCCTGCCTTTTCAAGTTCTACCACCTGGAAAGGAATCCCCCCTGCAAAAAGTGCATAGGGAACTTTATATTTTTTTACCATATCCAGATGTTTTTTTACCGCTGGATTAAACGCTTCAATGCCCACAAGTCCGGCACCAAAAACATTCACTTTTTTTGTGCCATCCTTGAGCATATTGTCTGCCAAATCTTCAGGAAGACTTCCCACTGCAAAGAACGGCAGCGCACCCTGTTCAAGCACTTTGTTTGCAAAATCAGAATTGTCGGAGATATTTGCCATGGGCCCCTGGATCAAAGGCAATTTTGTGCCCTGATCCCTGGCAAATGGTGAACCCGGCTTTATTGGATCATTATCATCAATAAAATTTAAATTCTCGCCAATGGTTTTAAAAAGATTTGAGATAATTTCTTTGATACTTGTTGATTCTTTTACAAATTCCTTTGCAAATACACCGTCCTGACCCAGATAAAAGAGAGATTGGATACCTCCATCATGTGTCATGTCAAAGGCTGCCATATTATCAACGATGGACTCATAAAGCTTTTGCCTGCCATTGGGATCATCACTAAATTCAATTGCCTGTTGTTTTAAGTCTTTGACAATTTTAGTTCCCAATTTTGCAAACACCCAGTAAATATCCTGACCATTATATATGATCTCGGTGGAATCACTCTCATCCACCATAGCCAAAAGCTTTTTAAAATTATCCGATACCGGTGCTTCATCCGTCATGAGGAACTGATTGTCCATGACAAGGCCTGAAACGCCTGCTGCAAACAGTCCGGTGGCAGTATACTTTCCAACACCGCCATGAATAAATAGAGGCAATTTCAGTTGTGTCCGGTTAGGAAATTGCATGAATAAAAGAATACGATAAAAGTCATTTTTTACTTGACATAGGCAATAAAATATTTTTGCCGACTTTGTTATAACCAATTATTATAACAAAGGAAATTGACAAACATGCGCTCACTTGATATCCGAAAATTATATCGTGACTCTCGATCATACACTCAATATATTTCAC
>JAGLFI010000149.1 GCA_023144585.1 Desulfobacula sp.
TGGGTTCACTTCTTGTACCATTTGTTGAAGTCAATGCTGACAATGATTATGAAGCAATTACAGAAGTCATTGAAAATATTTGGGACTGGTGGATGGAAGAAGGTAAGAACCGTGAAAGACTTGGTGAACTGATCATGCGTCAGGGTTTCCAGAAGCTTCTTGAAGTAACTGGAATTAAGGCAATCCCACAGCATGTTTCATACCCGAGAAGCAACCCGTATATCTTCTGGAAAGAAGATGAGGTTGAAGGCGGCTGGGAACGTGACGTTGAAGAATACAGAAAACACCATTTTAGATAGAAAGGGAGAATTATAATGGCATTTATTTCTACTGGTTATAATCCAGCAAAACCGATGGAAAATAGAATTTCAGACATCGGTCCTAGAGACTATAATGAGTTCTATCCTCCTGTAATTGCGAAAAATAAGGGCAAATGGTCTCATCATGAAATCCTTGAGCCGGGTGTCCTTGTACATGTTGCTGATTCAGGAGATGAAGTATATACAGTAAGAGTGGGTGGTTGCCGTTTGATGAGCACCACTCATATTAATGAAATTTGTGAAATTGCGGACAAACATTGTGACGGACATCTTCGTTTTACTACCCGTAACAATATTGAGTTCATGGTGGATTCAAAAGATAAACTTGAACCCCTGAAAAATGATCTGGCTTCCAGAAAATTTCCTGGTGGTTCTTTTAAATTCCCCATCGGTGGAACCGGTGCCGGTGTGACCAATATAGTTCATACCCAGGGCTGGATCCATTGTCATACCCCTGCAACAGATGCCTCTGGTACTGTAAAAGTCACAATGGATGCATTGTTTGATGACTTTCAGGATATGAAACTTCCGGCACAGCTGAGGGTTTCCATGGCATGCTGCCTGAACATGTGCGGTGCGGTTCATTGCTCTGATATCGCCATCCTTGGATATCACAGAAAACCACCCATGCTGGATCATGAATATCTTGATAAATATTGTGAGATCCCTCTGGCGGTTGCAGCCTGTCCGACAGCAGCAATCAAGCCTTCCAAGTTTAAACTTCCCAATGGTACGGAAGTTAAATCTGTTGCTGTTAAAGATGAAAGATGCATGTATTGCGGTAACTGCTACACCATGTGTCCTTCCATGCCCCTTGCTGATACAGAAGGCGACGGTATTGTTCTCATGGCGGGTGGTAAAGTTTCCAACAGGATTTCAGAACCCAAATTTTCTAAAGTTGTTGTGGGATTCATTCCCAATGAAATGCCCAGATGGCCTTCCATGGTAAAGGCAATTGAACAGATGGTTAATGCATATTCCAATGGTGCGAATAAGTATGAACGTCTAGGTGACTGGGCTGAGAGAATCGGATGGGAAAAATTCTTTGAGGTGTGTGCACTTGAGTTCACCCATCATCTCATTGATGATTTCCGTCAGCAGGCATACATGAGCTGGCGACAGACAACTCAGTTTAAATTCTAAAGAACAGGTTTTTTAATATTACCTGTTTATAAAATTGTTCAGGCCGGAGTGTATCTGCACTCCGGCTGAACCATTTCATTTCAAAGGAGTATGACAATGAGCGAACTTCTTGATGATAAAGAAGCTGCTGCCAAAGCAGTGGTGGACTGGATGACAAAAAAATCCAAGAACAAAACCAAGTTTTATTTCAAAGATTTCTATAAAGTTTTCCCGGATGATAAACCCAGGTTAATTAAAAAAGTTATCACTAAAATGGTTCAAGAAGAAGTGCTTGAATACTGGTCTTCCGGAAGTACAACCATGTACGGCCTTAAAGGCGGTGGTATCCAGCATTCGTCTGAAGGCGAATCATAAGAATTAAGATAAGTTAAATTTATCCATGCAAACGGTTGGTAAAAAGGTTCCGGGACTTATGATTGCCGGCCTTCGAGGTGGATCAGGCAAGACAATAATCTCTTTAGGGATTATAGCTGCATGGAAAGAAAAAGGTTTTAAGGTCTCACCCTTTAAAAAGGGGCCTGATTATATTGACGCCGGCTGGCTTTCAAAGGCAGCCGGTCGTCCTTGTTACAACCTGGATACCTTTCTCTGCAGTCCTCCAATTGTCAGACAATCCTATCAGGAAAATTCAAAACATTGTGATATTGCTGTTATTGAAGGCAATCGGGGCCTTTATGACGGTATTGATACGGATGGATCTACTTCGACCGCCGAGCTTGCAAAGCTTTTAAAATTGCCGGTTCTGTTGGTCCTGGACTGTACCAAGAGTACCCGTACGATGGCAGCATTGCTTATGGGATGCATGAAGTTTGATCCTGATATCAAAATCTGTGGGGTAATCCTCAACCGGATAGCCGGTAAAAGACACGAAGGAAAAGTCAGGGCAAATATAGAGAAATTTTGTAATATCCCTGTGTTTGGGTCTATTCCAAAATTAAAATCCAAAGATTTTCCTGAACGGCATATGGGGCTTGTTACATCTGAGGAACACATTTCTTCTGATCAGGCCATCAAAGCCACTATCAAAGTTGCCAAAGAAAACGTTGATTTAGATGGCCTCTATGAGGCTGTAACCGGCGAATATTACAGACATGACACTGAAGCGATAACACAAATTAATTCTTCGGAAGTGAAACCGGCTAAACCTGATTCTGTTACCATCGGTATTATAAGAGATTCGGCTTTTCAGTTTTATTATCCCGACAACATTGATGCATTAAAAAAGCTGGGTGCTGATATTGTTTTTATCAGCCCTTTGCTGGAAGAGAGAATCCCTGATGTTCATGCTATTTATATGGGAGGTGGATTCCCGGAAACCCATGCACCGCAGCTTGCCAAGAATAAAGCCTTTCGCGAAAATTTAAGAAAGTTATCTCAAAACGGGCTTCCTATTTATGCGGAATGCGGCGGGCTTATTTTCCTTGGACTAAGCATTCAGCTGGGAGAACAGAATTTTCCCATGTCCGGAATTCTTCCCATTAAATTCGGGCTGTCCAAACGGCCCCAGGGACATGGTTATACCAAGGTGGAAGTCGTCAATGAGAATCCGTTTTTTAAAAAGGGTGAAATTTTAAAGGGCCATGAATTCAGGTATTCCAGTATTATGGCTATTGATTACAAGGATCATGAAATGGCCTTTAAAATGGAACGAGGCAAAGGTATTCTTGACAAAAAGGATGGGTTTTTTAAAAATAATACCTTTGGAACCTATACCCATATCCATGCCCTGGGCAGCCCTTCCTGGGCACCTTCCCTGGTCAAAAAAGCAAGAGCATTTAAGGCAGCTCTTGGTTGATGAATTAATAATTAAATCAATAGTGATTCTATAAAAAAAGAGGTTCTCCATATTCTGGAAAACCTCTAATAAAGCTTAATTGTTTTTATGGGAAATGGCTATTTTTTGATCTTTATATGGCATTTAGCGCAGGAAGTAGGTGCTGGCCCTTTTCTTCCTTTTGGGTCTCCGGCTTTTATATTGACTTCTTTATGACAATCAATGCAATTTCCGTGAAAGGCGTTTTCAAGTACCATAATATCTTTTTTCTTCTTTTTCTCGCCTTTTTTCTTCTTGGCTTTTGCCAGTTTTGTATGACATTCGACACATTTTTGAACAGCGTCGCCTTCTTTAAGATCCAGAGGCTTATTGTCCTTGTCATGATGGCATTCACCACAGGAAATTTTATACTCTACATTGTGTTTCTTGTGGGCAAATTCAATGAATTTGGTTTTGGGGGGCTTTTTGGTTCGTTTCTTGTATTGATTGTAGTCCATTGTAATTGTGTCAGGAACATCTGTCCCGGCATAAAGACCCGTCGTAACAAAAATTACAGCAATCCCTGCAGCCAAAAGCAATGTCAGCAATTTTCTGTTCATAATTTGTTTTACTCCTTTAATAATTAACAATTTATTTTACCTGTATACCGAAGATATTTCCATACCTTCGATTGATTCTTTAATAATTTCTTTAAGTTTTTACACCCAAAAGTGTTAAAAAGTCAATACTAAAACTTCTCAATTTTAAGCCTGGTCTTCAGGGTTGCCAGCATCTGTGCGTTCCTCTGAATCTTGTTTGTCCTTATTTTCATCATCGGTTTCCTTGGTTTTTTCTTTCCCGAATATTTTAGC